>JANNNL010000383.1:0-5960 GCA_031398525.1 Actinomycetes bacterium
CCACGGCGGCCTTGCCCTTGTCGTACATGGCGGTGAGCTCTGAAACGACCTCGACGGTGCCTTCGACCGGAAGCGGCTGATGGAGAGTGACCGACTGTTGGCCGTGCACGAGCATCGCCGGCTGCCAGGTTCCGGCGGCCGACATGCCACTGCCGGTGCGACCGAATCCGATGACCACGGGGAACGTCGGAAAGACCTGCTGGGCGATGCCGTTGCTGTTTTCGGTGGTGTACGCCAACTCGTCGGTACCCGCACCGATGCCAACGGCGTAGAGCAAGGCGTCCTTCAAATCCCAGCTGAGCGTGATCGGATCGCTCTTGGTTCCTACGGCGTCGGGGTTCATCGGCATTGTCGGCGTCCTTCATACGGGCGATGTTGCTGTGCTGATCTTGCCCGACGGAAGGCCTCCAGCGCGAATGAGGGTGAGGCGAACGCGGCTGCGAGAATAGGGGTGTGAGCGAGACAGCTGAAGTGGTCATCATCGGCGGCGGTTGCATGGGGGTCGCCACCGCCTTCCATCTGGCGTCGATGGGTTGCACCGACGTGGTCTTGCTCGAAGGCGACCAGCTCGGCTCGGGGTCGACGTCGAAGTCGGCGGGCGGCGTGCGGATGCAGTTCGCCGAGGAGACCAACCTGCGTATTGCCCTGCAGGGCTACCCCCAGATCGAGCACTTCGAGGAGCTGACCGGCGAGCCGATCGACTTTCGCCAGTTCGGCTATCTGTTCCTGTTGACCACCCCCGAGGAGTTGGTGATCTTCGACGAGGCGGTCGCATTGCAGCACCGCTACGGCATCCCGACCGAGAAGCTGACCGCGGCCGAGGCCAAGCGGATGCTGCCCCAGTTGCACACCGACGACGTGTTGGCGGCGACGTTCTGCCCCCGCGATGGCTACATGACGCCCGAGGCATTGGTCCACGGGTACGCCGCAGCGGCCCGGCGGATGGGGGCTCGCTTGCGCACCGGGCGGCTGGCGACCGGCATCACCCGCGACGCGACCGGCATCGTGGCCGTCGAGACGACCGACGGTCCGATTGCCACGCGTACGGTCGTGTGCGCCGCCGGGGCGGAATCGGCGACGGTCGGCAAGTGGGTCGACGTGGAACTGCCGGTGGAACCGATGCCGCGCTGGATGCACTTCACCAAGGATGACTGCGGCATCCCGTTCGAGTCGCCGTTGACGATCGACTTCAAGTCATCGTTCTACTTTCACCGCGAGACCACCGGGCTGGTGTTCGGAGGGCCCGAACAGACGCTGGAGGAGATGAGCGGGCCGGCCACCTACCGACTACCCGCGCTCGCCGAGGCGGGAATTGCCAGTTCGTGGTGGGGAAACTACGAGGTCAGCCCCGATCACAACGCGATGCTCGGCGGCAGCGCCGAGGTGCCCGGCTTCTACTACGCGACCGGATTTTCGGGCCACGGATTCCAGCAATCACCCGCCGTCGGCGAACACCTTGCCGAACTGATCGTGGGCCGCACGCCGACACTGGACCTGAGTGAACTTTCCGCCAGTCGCTTCGCCGCTGGCGTCCGCCGGGACGAACACTTCATCATTTGAGGTCCCGGCGGCGGCTCGTCAGCCTTGCGCTACGCCCCCACGATGTCGACGTAACGGCCAAGGGTGTTGACGAGGTGCGTGATGTCATCGACATCGGACGTGACGATGACATCGTCGGTGTTCGCCAGCACTGCGACGGCAGCGTCGATGGCGTCGGAGGTGCGGGCCTTGCCCAACAGAGCGCCGGCGCGCCGTCCCAAATCGGCATCCAACGACCGGACATCGATCGACGACATGGCCATCGCCAGCCGAACCTGCCTACCGGCGCCGGTGCGCCACACCTGAGCTACGACCCCACCATGGGTAACCACGGGAGACTTCGACCGCGCTGCGACCTTTAGCCGCTCCCACATCACCTTGTCACCTCTCTCGAGCGCAACCAGGGCACCAGCGTCCAACACAGTCTTCACGCCGCGGTCCCCGCTCGCCGAGCCTGAGCCCGCGCTCGGTGCTCAGCTGCCTCCTGTCGATCGAGGCGCACTCGTTCGTCCATCGCCTCTTCGGTGATGACCCCGAACTCGGCTTCGTAGTCGGCGATTGCCATGTCGAGGAACCGAAGCCGACGGTCGTTTGCCGCCTTCTCGGCCATGGCCTCGCTGACCCAGGCACTGACGGAGTCGGCCCGGCCTTCGGCAACGGCGGCCGCACCCGCGGCGATCCATTCGGCGTCGACGGTGACGGTGATTCGTTCACGCTTCATGACGTCAGCGTATCACCGGCTGATCGACGTATGCGAAAGATATGCAGTCACGCTGATCAGGCGCGCGGCTGGGGCCAGGAGCCTTCTTCGCCGTCCATGCCGGCGTTGCCGCGAGCGCCGGCCAACAACGCATCGACGGCGGGACCAATGAGGGTCGGGTCCTCGATCGGGGCCATCCGTGGGCCACGATGCCAGCCTTCGGCGACGGCCAGCGTCTGGCCCGAGGCCTCGAAGACTCGGCCAGTGACGTGGGCCGATTCGAGCGAAGCAAGCCAGGTGACGATCGGGGCGATCCACCGCGGGCTACGCATCTCGCGCTCCTCATCGGTCTCGGGCGCCGGGCCGAGGCCTTCGGTCATCCGGGTCAGCGCGACCGGGCCGACGGCGTTGACCGTCACGCCGTAGCGCGACAGTTCGAGCGCGGCGATGTTTGAGAAGGCGGCGATCCCGGCCTTGGCCGCGCCGTAGTTGGTCTGCCCGGGGTTGCCATAGATACCCGACACCGAGGTGGTGTTGATGATCCGTCCGTTGGTCGGCAGTCCGGCCTTCGACCGCTCTCGCCAATACGCCCCGGCCCATCGGCTCGGCGCGAAGGTGCCCTTGAGGTGGACGTTGATCACCGCGTCCCATTCCTCCTCGGTCATATTGACCAGCACCCGGTCGCGCAGAATGCCGGCGTTGTTGACGACCACGTGCAGGTCACCGAACGTCTCGACGGCGGTGTTGATCAGCCGCTGGGACCCTTCCCACGACGACACGCTGTCGCCGTTGGCCACCGCCTCCCCGCCCATGGCGATGATCTCGTTGACCACCTGCTGGGCGTAGCCGACGTCACCGCCCGAGCCGTCGATGTTGCCACCGAGATCGTTGACCACGACCTTGGCGCCATGGGCGGCCAGGCTGAGCGCGTGCTCGCGACCAATGCCGCGGCCGGCTCCGGTGACGATGGCGATACGACCTTCGCAGAGACGTGACATGGAGACTCCCGGAAACAGAGACGGCGACCACGCGGAGATGCGGGTCGTGGACGGCCGAACGAGCATAGGGTTCGGGCCATGTGTGGAGGCGAGCTGACCCGTCGTGACGTGCTGGCCGGAGCCGTCGGGCTTGCCGCGGCAACCGCGTTGGGTAGTGGGCGACCGAGCGCAGCCGACGCGGCGCCGGCCGTTTCGGCGGTCGAGGTGATGCCCGGGCTGTCGATCTTTCCCCGCGCCGCGTGGGGGGCAGATCTGCCACCGACCGGCCCGATCCGGGCCGAGGAGCCGCGGTTCCTGCTGGTCCACCACACCCAGTCGCCCAACACGTACCCGGCGGGTGGGGCACGGACCGTGCTGCGGTCGGTCTACGAGTTCCACACCGGCCCCGACAAGCGCTGGCCTGATGTCTGCTACCAGTTCTTCATCGACAGCGACGGCGGCGTGTGGGAGGGCCGAGCCGGGGCGCTCACCGGACCGGTGATGGCCGACGCCACCGCCGGTTCCCAGGGGTGGGCGCAGTTGGTCTTCCTGATCGGCGACTTCACCTCCGTGCAGCCGACCCCCGTCGCCCGCGACGCGTTGGTGCGGCTGCTGGCATGGCTCGCCCCGCGCTACTCGATCGACACCTCCCCAACCGCGACGGTCACCTTCGTCTCGCGCGGCTCGAACAAGTTCGCGGCTGGCACGACGGTCACCGCTCCAACAATCGCCGGCCACCGCGATATGACCTACACGGAGTGCCCAGGCAGCGCCTTCTATCCGGACGTCCACAACCGGCTACAGACCGATGTCCACGCCTACCGACTGGCCCATCCGTTGCCCGCAGTCCCCTCCGAAGCAACTGGTCTGGTACCCGCCCAGCGGGAGTCGCGCCGAACGATCAAGCCCGGCTGACGCACCGACCGGCCGCCCGACCCGCCGGCCGTAGCCGTATCCTGGCGGGGTGCTGGAAACCGATGTGCTGATCGTGGGAGCGGGACCGGCGGGCACGGCAGCGGCGATCACGCTGACCCGGGCTGGACGCCGGGTGACGATCATCGACAAGGCGACGTTTCCTCGCGACAAGTGTTGCGGCGACGGCCTGACCACCGGCGCACTGCGCATTCTCGATGATCTCGGCCTCGACCGGGCAACCGTGTCATCGTGGACCGAGGTCGACGCAGCCTGGGTGCGCTCACCGTCGGGCCGCGAGGTCCGCTTCCCGATGCCGACCGGACGCGGAGTTTTCGCCGCGGTCGCCCGCCGGACCGACCTCGATGCAGCGATGGTCGATCTCGCTCGCGCCAACGGGGTGACCATTCATGAGGGCACGGCCTTCGTCTCGCTCACCGCCACGTCCGACGGCGAGGCGGTCGACATCGAGGCTGCAGGACTTGAGACCATCCGGGCTCGCTACGTGATCGCTGCCGATGGCATGTGGTCGCCGGTGCGTAAGTCGCTCGGTCTCAACGAACCCGACTACCTGGGCGAATGGCACGCATTCCGCCAGTACTACTCCAACGTCACCGGGCCGGCGGCCGAGCGGCTCTACGTCTGGTTCGAGCCCGACCTGCTCCCCGGCTATGCCTGGTCGTTCCCCCTCCCCGGGGGCGGCGCCAACCTCGGGTTCGGCGTGTTACGCGATGGCAAACGACGGATTCAAGACATGAAGGCCACCTGGGCCGACCTGCCGAATCGACCACACATCGCCGCGGCTCTCGGGCCCGACGCGACCGCCGACGCCCGACATCTGGCCTGGCCGATCCCGGCTCGGGTCGACACCGTGACGCTCACCCACGAGCGCGTGTTGTTCGTCGGCGATGCCGCCCGCGTCACCGACCCGCTGACCGGCGAGGGCATCGGCCAAGCGCTGCTGACCGGCGTGCTGGCCGCCCAGGCAATCACGGGTGCCGGCGGATTCGACGCCCCCCAGGTTCGGGCCCGCTACGAACGCGACGTGCGCCACCACCTGCTCGCCGACCACCGGATGTCAATGGTTCTGGGGCGGGCGCTGAAGTACCGCTGGGGTGCTCGCGGTTCGGTGCGAGTCGCTGGAATGACCAGGTGGACTCGGGAAAATTTCGCCCGCTGGCTGTTCGAGGATGAGCCGCGGGCGATTGCGCTCACCCCCCGCCGCTGGCACCGCAAGTTCCTCAACCGCGACGGTGCCTACGCCACACGCGAACCCGAGATCAATCTGAAGTAGCCGTGGAAGCTGCCACACTGTTGGTTGCTGCCACACTGTTGGTTGATGAAACTCGGAGCACCGCCCCGCGTCGATGAGCGCGGGCTCGCGACTCCGATCTCGGTCACTTCGCTGATCGCCCGGTTCGCCATTGCCGGGCTGGTCAGCCTGCTCGCAGTCGCTGCGGTCACCGCGTTCGTGAGCCGCCGGATCGGCACCGAACGAGCCGTTGACGAGGCCAAACTGGTGGCGAGGGTGAGTGCCGTCGGGGTCGTCTCCCCTGCGCTCACTGACGACATCCTCGCCGCTGACCCCACAGCCCCCGCCCAGATGATTCTGAACGCCGCCGTTCGCAAGACCGTGCTGAGCGGACAACTGGTGCGCGTGAAGATTTGGGACCAGAGCGGTCGCATCGTCTACTCCGATGACCAGCGACTGATCGGGCAACGCTTCGAGTTGGGAGCCGACGAGCGGAAGGTCTTCGGTACCGACGAGATTCGCGCCGAGGTGAGCGACCTGTCGAAGCCCGAGAACTACCTTGAGACCGAGTCGAAACTGC
>JANNNL010000116.1:0-1392 GCA_031398525.1 Actinomycetes bacterium
ATCAGCCGCGCCCGGAAGAACGACACGACGTCGTCGGGGCCGGTGGTCTGCTTGACCGCCTCAAACATTTCCAGTGACGTGGGGAATTCGGGCCCCCAGATAGTGACGTCGTACTGCAATTGGCGATCGGTGCGCTCCCAGATCGCATCGACATTGGTGATCAGGCTGGGGGCAAGCAGCAAAGCTCCAGCCAACACCGGCACCGGCGACGGCGCCGTGCCAACGATGAACACCATCGCCTGGTACGCGAAGTACAGGACGAACGGGGTGATCGAGAACAGATAGCGGCCCTCGTGAAACGGGGTGATCGCAAAGATGCCGGTCACCGCCACGAAGTAGCCGATGACCGATGCGTCGACGGTCGGTGCCGAAAAGGCCCGGGCAATGAGACCGATCACGGCGAGCGTGATCAGCGCTGTGAACACGATCAGCCCAAGTTGTTCGGAGCCGAAAAGTTCCAACTTGGGGATCCCGAACGTCTTCAACCCGATCTGTTGGGCGAGGATGTCGCGATACCACTTGGCGTTGGGACCGAATTGCCCGAGACCGGTGCCAGGGAACGACTGGTAGCCACCGGCCGGCAAGCCGACCTGCAACCCGACGATCCACACTCCCGCGACGGCGTACGAGGTAGCGAGCCGCGTCCACTGCACCTTGGGTGGCGCAGCCATGATGACCGCCGAGTCGTCCGCTGCGGCATCGGTTGGGTCGGAGGCGGCCGTCGACAGTCGACGCCGTTGCACCATCGCCCCCACCACATGGGCCAGGTGAACGGCCGCGAGAGCGGCGAACAACGCTACGCCCTCTTTACGCACCGTGTAGCTGAGGCCGACGAGGAAGCCGAGAAGCGCCAATGGCCACCATTCGCCGCCGTCGAACGAGCCTCGGGACCGGCAGCGGTCCATCCACCACAGCGCCCCGAAGGTGACCAATAGATAGGGGAACTCCGAGAGCACCGTGTCGGTCCAGCCGACATAGTCGGGGCTGAGGCCGATGATCAGCATCAACATCAGCGCCGTTGTCGGGCCCATCCGCAGCGCGGTGATGCGGTAGAGGAAATACATCGAACCCGCGAAGCATGCGGCGATGACCACCTTGAACGCCCCATAGTCGAGTCCAAAGATCTTGTAGAACGGGGCGAGGATCAGCGGGAAACCCCACGGATATGAGTATGGGCTGAAGGTGTGCCACGACGAGTTCTCGATCGTAAATCGATTGTCGGCGAGCACATCTCTGGCCCCACCCGAGAACAGCGACTTGGTTTGGCGCAGGTAGAGCGAGAAGTCGTCGCCCCAGTCGTGGCCGCCGTGCTGGTTGGCGAGAGCCACGGCGAAGATCCCATGCGGCGTCGAGGTCGCGAGGAACCTGCACCGCGTCTATGTCGGACTGAGC
>JANNNL010000422.1:0-20748 GCA_031398525.1 Actinomycetes bacterium
CCGATCGTTGCCGCAGGGTGGGTCGCTCGCGAGGTGGTCCCGTCATGGTCGGCGCGTGATCGTCTCGACCCCCGAGTCGGGCGGGTCGTGACGACCGACGAACTGCTCGGGCGGGCATCGTTGGCCGGCGTCGCTGCGGAGCGGGACACGGACCCAGCGGTGCCCCGGTACAGGATCTCGGGATCGACGGGAGTTCGTTGGCGCTTGTTCGGGTTGGATCAGTTCGACGGCGTCGACTGGGGAATCGGTCCGACTTTCCGTCGAGTCGGCCGCCGCCTCAATGCACCGCAGCTCGAATTGAGAGCAGGTGCGTCACAGCTCGTCACAATCACGCCGCTTGATCAGCCAATGACGTGGCTGCCGCTCAGCGGCGTACCGACGGGTCTGGAGCGGCAGGCCTCTGCGGACGCCGACCGGTCGATGTTGTTGGTCGAGCCGGCCGCAGGGATCGGTGAACGGGTGTCGGTGACCGTCGACTCACTTGTCGACGACGAGTCACTGGTCACCGCAGCAGGCCGGGCCGGGGGAGGAGTTGGCGCGCCACTCGACGACATCGCCGCAGGGTTCCGGGCGTTCGCCGACGGACTGCTCGTCACGGCGGCATTGTCGGGCCGTTCGACCGAGCCGGTCGACGATCTGTTCGGCGCGTTGCGGGCGATCGAGCGCAGCCTGGTCGCCGACTACCGAATCAACCCCGACAGCCCGGTATCGAGCAGCGTCGGTGCGCTCAAGGCGGTGCTGGAGTCGTCGCGCCAGGGGGCCGAGGAGCAGTATGTCGCCTCGTTTGTGTTGCTCGCCCGGTCGTTGGGGGCCCGGTCCAGAGTGGCTGTGGGGTACCGGACGACTACCGCCCCGGGCCTATTGACCAGCGCCGATGCCCACACGTGGCCTGAAGTATGGTTTGAAGGCGTCGGGTGGGTTCCATTCGATCCTGTCCCGAGTGCCACCGTCGAGAACCGACCGGCACCGTCGAGTCCGACGGGAAACGAACCGCCTGCCGTGTTGCCAGATCCGAGCGCGCCGGTCGGCGACAAGTCCGCGACTCCCCGGCCGGGGGTCGACGCTGCCTCGGCGCCGACCCGGCATCGAACGATCCACTGGTGGTGGATGGCGCTGATGGGCGTGGTGCTGGTGGTTGCGGCAGCAGTGTTGACGGTGGTCGCCGTATTGGTGGCGAAGCGTCGCCGCCGCCGGCGACGGATGACCGCGACTGATCCGGCCGACCGGGTGATCGGCGTATGGGCCGAGGTAACCGACGCGCTGGTCGATTACGGCGCGACATTCCAATCGCATCAGGCCAACGACGACATCGCCCGTACCGTTGGATCGTTGGTCGATGAGCGGGGTGCCGACGCAGCGATTGGGCTGGCGGAGCTGGCGAACGCGGCCGCTCATTCGCGCGAGGCTCCCGACGCCCTTGCGGTTGCGCTCGCCACTCGGCTGGGCGCGCAGATCGACGAGTCGCTGCGTCGCGGGCACCGTCGACTCGATCGTGGACGTGCCCACATCACCCTGCGGTCGTTCCGGCGCGACACCCGCTCTCCGGTTCGATAGGGCTCGGCGGATTGCCGGTTGGCTGTCGGAGTCTGGCGATGTGATTCGATGGGTGGTTCGACCGAGGGATGGCAAATGTTTCGCAAGCTGGTGGCGCGACAGGAATGGAAGTTCTTCCGCGAACTGTGGGCCGCCGCTCCGGGGTATGCGTTGGCATGGTGGGTCCTGATCGTCATTCGTGGTGTGTCGCCCGCGGTCGTCTCGGTTGCCTTCGGTTGGCTGGTGGGCGCGATCACCAGTGGCGACTCGTTGACCGCTCCGTTGGTTGTGATCGGCGTCGCCTTCGCCGTGTCGCTGGTCGTCCACCCGTTGCACCAGGTAGTTGGGGCGAGCCTGGGCAGCAAAATGGCCAACCACCTGTTCAATCGGCTGCTTGGGGTGACCGTGGCTCCCGCCGGCATGGCCCACCTCGAACGCCCCGAATTGGCCAACGATCTGGCGATGGCCCGCGACTTCGACATGGGAATGATGGGCCCGCCGTTGGAAATCTCGATGGACTTCATCGCCGGCGGCTTGGTTGACCTCGTCATCGGGTTCAGCGCCGCGGTGCTCCTGTTTGGCTTCCACTGGTGGATACCGCCGCTGCTCATCGGCGCATGGATGTCGACGCATTGGCTGCTGCGCGAGAGCGGGGTCTGGAAGGATCGCAACACCGACGAGGTGCGGACCGCCCAACGTCACGCCGACTACGCCTATCGCCTGGCGGTCGACGCCGCGCCGGCCAAGGAATTGCGCTTCTTCGGGCTGGCCGGGTGGGTGACCGAGCGGTTCGTCACCACCCGCACCCGCCTCTACGACCTGCAGTACAACGCCACTCGCCTGCGGGAAAAGTCGGTGCTGACCTGCCTGGTCATCGTTGCCGCAGCCAACCTGCTTGTGTTCTGGATGCTGGCTCGGGCGGCCACCGATGCCTCGTTGAGTACCGGTCGGGTGGTGCTCTACGTCCAGGCGGCAATCGGTGTGTCGATGATTGCCTTTGGCGGCCTGAACTGGGCCCTCGATGGTGCTTCTGCCCCGGTGGCGGCGCTGAACCGTCTGGAAGCGGCGGTGGCTACGGGTCCGGGGTTGCAGGCGGGGGCCGACCTCCATCTGCCTGCCCTGGTGCAGGGTCGCGAGGTTCGGTTTCGTGACGTGAGCTTCTCGTACGAGTCAGAGGGCCGGATGGTTCTCGATGGGTTCGACCTGACGATTCCGGCGGGCACCTCGATGGCTATCGTCGGGCAGAACGGGGCGGGGAAGACCACGCTCGCCAAACTGCTCTGTCGGCTCTACGACCCGGTGACCGGGGTGGTCGAGATTGACGGTGTGCCATTGACCGACGTGGACACGGTGGGGTGGCGGCGAGAGGTCGCCGCAGTGTTTCAAGACTTCATCCGCTTCGAGCTCCCGCTGCGCACCAACGTCGCCCCGGCGGGCGCGCCCGACGAGGTGATCCGCGCCGCCCTCGCCGATGCCGGCGGCGGCGAGTTGGCGGGAGGAGACCTCGACACCATCCTGTCAAAGGGATACCCGGGTGGGACCGACTTGTCGGGTGGCCAGTGGCAGCGCATTGCGCTCGCCCGAGCGTTGTGCGCCGTGCGCCTGGGAGCGGGTGTCGTGCTCCTCGATGAGCCGACCGCGCAGCTCGATGTACGTGGCGAGGCCGAGATCTTCGAGCGGGTGCTCGCCGCCACCCGCCACTGCACCACGATCTTGATCTCGCATCGGTTCTCGACCGTGCGGTTGGCCGATCGGATCTGTGTGATGGAAAACGGCCACGTGATCGAGTTGGGCTCACACGACGAGTTACTCGCACTTGGCGGGCGGTATCGAACGATGTTCGACCTGCAGGCATCCCGGTTCAGTGAGGGCGAGAGTGGTGCGGCGATTGGGCCGGAATTCGACGAACAGGGTGAGGAGATCGTCCATGAGCGCCTCTGAGGATCTGCCTCCCGCGTTTCGCTCGCTGTGGCGCACCTTTCGGCTTGGCTACCGCGCCGAACCCCGGCTACTGGCGGTGTCGCTCGGGTTGGCCCTGTTGATGATGCTGCCCGACGCGCTGTTGGCGTTGTGGTTGAAGCTCCTCGTCGATGGGGTGCAGCGGGCTTCGGGCACCGATGGCCGACGCCGGTTGATCCTGATTGCGGCGCTGGGACTGGCGATCTCGCTGACGCTGACCTGGTATCTCGGCGTGCTGTCGACCCGCGTGCAGCGACGGTTCCGCGACAAGATCGCCATCGCCCTGGAGTCGCACGTTGCCCGGTTGCAGGCATCGGTGCCGACGGTCGAACACCACGAACGCCCGGAGTATCTCGACCGGCTGGCGATGCTGCGTGATCAGGTCTTTGCCCTCGACCACATGTTCATGTCGCTGTTCTCGACGCTCGGTTGGCTGTTTCGGCTGGTCATCACCGCGGTGTTGCTGGCCTCGATCCACCCGCTGTTGATCTTGCTGCTGGTCGCGGCCGTGCCCGCGTTCTTCACCTCGACGTGGCGGCCGGGGGTCGAGCGGCGCACCGAGGAATCGGTGATCGCCCACTCCCGGCTGGCCCGCCACCTGTTCGTATTGGGAACCACTGCACCGCCGGGCAAAGAGGTGCGAGTGACCGGCACCGGGCCATGGTTGATCAACGAGCGCCGGGAGTCGTGGGAGCGCTGGTATCGGCCGGTGGCCAAGGTTCGCTGGGCGACCGCGTGGTGGCATACGGCGGTCTGGGCGATCTTCGCCGCGGCCTATGTCGGCTCGATTGCCTTCGTCGCCGTCGGGCTCGATCGGGGCGTCGGGTCGGTGGTGCTCGTGGTTGCGGCGGGAACCCGGCTGGCCGCCTACATCGGGGCGACCGCCGGTGAACTGGGCTTTCTGCGCGGGTTCTGGCTCGATTCATCCCGTCGCCTCACCTGGCTGGAGGACTACGCCGCCGGAGCAGAAACCTCGTCCGACGGCGTCGCGCCGGCGGTGCTGACCGACGGCATCCGCTTCGAAGGGGTGTCGTTCAGCTATCCGGGGACGTCGCGCCTGGTGCTCGACAATGTCGACCTGACCCTGCCGGCGGGGTCCGTGGTGGCCGTCGTCGGCGAGAACGGGGCCGGGAAATCGACGCTCGTCAAGCTGCTCGCCCGAATGTACGCGCCGACTTCGGGACGGATCACGGTCGATGGCACCGACATCGCCAGCATCCCGACCGATGCGTGGCGCGACCGGCTCGCCGGGGCATTCCAAGACTTCTATCGGTTCGAGTTCCGCGCCCAGCAGACCGTTGGGTTGGGTGATCTGCCCCGACTCGATTCGCGAGCAGCGGCCGAGGTTGCCGTCGACCGGGCCGGTGCCCATGACGTGGTCGATCGCTTGGCGTACGGCCTGGATACGCAGCTCGGCCCGACGTGGGATCAGGGGGCCGAGGTCAGCTTCGGCCAGTGGCAGAAACTTGCCCTGGCCCGCGGGTTCATGCGCGATGACCCGTTGGTGTTGATCCTCGACGAGCCGACCGCTGCGCTTGACGCCGAAACCGAACACGCCTTGTTCGAACGATTCGCCGAGGCGTCACGCACCCATTCGGACCAGGGCCGGGTGACGGTTCTCGTCTCGCACCGCTTCTCGACCGTGCGGATGGCCGATCTGATTGTCGTGATGGACGGGGCCCGCGTCGCCGAGTTCGGCACCCACGACGACCTGATGGCCCGCAACGGCCAGTACGCCGAACTGTTCAACATCCAAGCCGCCGCCTACGGCTGAGGGCGGCTATTCGGGGGCGGGGCTGAGGTGTTCGTGGACTCCGAGCCACCTGCCATCCGAAGCGCGATGGAAGATGATCGACTCGCGTTCCACCAGGTCGTGGTCGCCATCGGCGTCGCGAACCGTCGTCAGCACCCGATGACTGAACACCGCGACATCGTCGGTGACTACGTCGATGTGCTGATCGTGAGAGGTGCAGGCCAGCACGCTGAACCCGGTATCGATCCACGACTGCCATTCCTCCTCGTAGGCCGCCCGCGGGGCGAGCAACCGGTCGGTCGTGTGGAACAAAAAGCTGGCCTCGGGGGTGAAGCAGGCGAAGTACGCGTCACGATCGAACGCCCCGAACCGCTCGATCAGGTAGTCGGCCGCGGCTTTGACTTCGGCAACGGCAGAGGCTTCGGCGGTGTCGCTCATGGTGATCTCCGGTCGGCAAGTCAGTGAGGGTTGGTCAGTGGGGGTGGGCGTGGGCCGGGTGGCCATCGGGGTAGTACGGCCCGAGCGACAGATCGGGAATGTCGAGGGTGCGTTCGGGGATGTTCGACGAAGCGAGGGTGGCGTCGGCAATCTCGCCGAGGGGAGCAATCCACACGTCGCCGCAGTCGCGGGCGTAGCCGATGATCTCGCGCAGCACCTCGGCCCGCGACGCTCGCCCTGACAGGAACGGATGCATCGTGCCGACCACCAACCCGCCCTCCTTGCGTTGGGCATTGAGTTCGCCCCGCCACAGTTCGAGCACCTTCGACGGCAACTCGATGCCGTTCCCGATCACCGGGTCGGGCAGGAAGGCGTATTGCTCCCAGTCGTCGAGCGACCAGTGCGGTGGTAGTTCGGCGAGGCGGTGGTCGCCGATGCGCAGCACGTAGGGCCGGTCGTCGTCCATCAAACTGGAGTCGTAGGCGAGCCCGTGCTCGGCGAGCAGATCGTAGGTATGCCACGTCGACTGCCACCAGGCGGCGCGATAACCGCGCACGTCGGCCCCTTGGGACCGCAGCGTCTCGAGGGCCTTTTCGAAATCGACGCGTTCCTCGGCGGGGGTCAACGTCGGGGCCGGGTAGTGCAGGTCGGAGTGGTGGCCGATCTCGTGGCCGGCATCCATCAGTGTCTTGACCAGGCTCGGGTAGCGGCGAGCCGTCCAGCCGGGCACGAAGAACGTTGCCCGCACGTCCTCCTCGGCGAGGATCCGCATCAACCGGGGCACACCGACCTTCGGGCCGAAGGCTTGGTGGGTCATCGCCATCGCATCGTTGATCCCCGAAGGCTTGGGCACCAACACGCCGGTTTCGGCGTCGGCGTCGAACGTGAGCGACAGCGCGGCGCGGTACCCCGGGGGAAACGCGGGCGAGGTGTTCGGGGCACAATCGGGAGTCATGTCAGGCTTCCTCCGTTGGGGCTGATCACTTGGCCGACCATCGCCCCGGCCGGTTCCGAGAGCAGGTAGGCGGCGACGGCGGCGATATCGGAGGGTCGAGCGACACGGCCGAGGGGAACGTCGCCGGCATACACGGCGACCATCTCGTCGTAGCTCAGGCCCGCCGCGTCGGCATCGACTTGCAGTTGGGGTGTGGCGGTCACCCCGGGAGCGATGGCGTTGACGGCAACACCCAGCGGGCCGAGGGCCCGCGCCGCGGACTTGACCAGGGCGACGATCCCGCCCTTGGAGGTGGCATACGCCCCGGCCTCGGGCCAGCCGGTCAGCCCCCATTCCGACGAGATGCACACGATTCGTCCGTACCCTCCGGCGACCATGTGCCGGGCGGTCGCCTGGATCACCCACAGGCTGCCTGTGAGGTTGACGTCGAGGGTGCGTTGCCAGTCGTCGGGCGACTCATCGACGAACGGGGCCATCGTCATGAACGCGTGGTTGGCGACGGCTAGTTCCACCGGGCCGAGTTCGCGGGAGATGAACTCGACGGCGGTATGGACCGCGGCACGCGACGAACAATCGAACGGCACGGCGATGCCATCGAGTTCGGCGGCGACGGCCGCCGCGGTGTCGGGATTGATGTCGTTGACCGCAACCTGAGCGCCCTCGGTGGCGAGTCGTTCGGCGATTGCTCGGCCGATGCCCTGGCCCGCTCCGGTGACCAACGCCACCCGCCCGGAAATACCTCGCAAGCTGGTCATACGACCGCCCCCGCGTTCGGAGAGATCACTTGACCGACGAGGTTGTGTTGATCGGCGGCGATCACGAACCCGACCATCGCGGCAATCTCGGCGGGGTCGACCAACCGTCGCAGCACCAGCGAATCGATGTAGGCGGGGTCGCGCAGTTCCGGGGTCATCAACGGCGTGTCGGTCGGCCCGGGAGCAACGCAGTTGACCCGAACTCCGTGGGGCGCGGCCTCCCGAGCGATCGTCTTCGTCAGGGCGTGAATCGCCCCTTTGCACGCCGCGTAGTGGGCCGCGTCGGCATCACCGCACAACCCGAGCTCCGACCCGATCGTGCAGATCGAGCCGCGACTGCGCGGCAGCATCCGCCGCAACGCCGAGCGACAGACATTGGCCGTGCCGTTGATCAACACGTCGACCATCCGGTCTACGTGGTGCTCGTGGAGTTCGAGGATGTCGACGCGCTCGTAGTACCCCGCCGCCGTGACGACGGCCTCCACCGGCCCGATCTCGCGCTCAACCTGGTCGAATACCTGCTCGACGGCCACGGCGTCGGCGACGTCGAGAACATGCGATGATGCGCACGCCGTTGCCGGGCGAAGGTCGAATCCAACGACCGTGAAACCGTCGGACGTGAGTTGCCGCGCGCAGGCCGCCCCGATCCCCGAGGCAGCCCCCGTCACGATCGCGACGTCCGACACGGCTACTTCGCGGCGTTCAGACGGGCCGTCTCGGCGAGCACTTGCTTGCGACCCATCACCCAATAGATCGTTCCGGCCACGACAGGCCCGGCCAACCACGACAGGTCGGTATCGAGCGCCCCGGCGATCGGACCGGTGAACTTCGGCGAGGCGATCGTCAAGAGTGAGATCACGATGCCGGCGATCACGGCAATCCACGCGGCCTGTCGCGGTCCGCGGATACCGGCGAACGGACCCGATGGTGAGCCATCGACGTGTTCAGGCCTGACGTGCCAGTTCCGCCACCACAGATCGAGCAGGTAGACCACCCCGAACGGACCGATCCAGGCGATGGCCAACACAATGTAGGAGTTGAGGTTATTGAAGAAGTTTCCCGAGTCGATGAACAGCACGTAGACGAGCCCCGCAATAGCGATGATGCCGTCGACGATCGTTGCTTGCCACCGCTTGAGTGGCAATCCGGCAGCCTGCGCGGCGAGCCCGGCCGAGTACAAGGTGAGCGCATTGTTCGAGATCGAGCCGCCAATTGCGGCGATGATCCAGATGACGAAGATCCACTGCGGCACGATCGGCTTCACGTTGGCAACGGGGTCGAAGCCGATGTCGGTCTGCGACGCCATCATCGCCCCGACGAGACCGAGGAACCCGGCTGCGATCGCCGATCCACCCAGCACCTGCCAGAAGATCGACGTCGATGGCGTCCGAGT
Source organism: Actinomycetes bacterium (assembly GCA_031398525.1). Lineage (GTDB taxonomy): Bacteria > Actinomycetota > Acidimicrobiia > Acidimicrobiales > Ilumatobacteraceae > JANMJD01. The sequence continues at coordinate 8,787 of JANNNL010000422.1, forward strand.
CGGCATGTAGCGGGGGTAGTCGAGCGCCACGATCATGTACGAGTAACCGCCCGCCCAGGCAATGCCGATGCCGATCAGGATCATCTGCAACGTGGCCTTGCCGCCGAGCGCGTCGCCAGCCCGGGCCCCGAGATCCAGGTCGTCGAGCAGCGCGATGAACAGCAGAACGGCAGCGATACCCAGAGCGATCGAGAAGAACTTCTGGACGAAGACCATCGTCGCGTGCCCGAGCAGCGGGAGGCAGATGCACAGCCCGTAGACCAGGATCAGTCCCAGCCAGAGCCCAGCGTCGCCGCTGTCGTCCCATCCGAGTTCCCCGAAGATGGCCACGGCAGCGAACACCCCGACGGTGACGTTGATGATCTCGTAGATGATGCCGACGATCCAACCGAGCAGCGCATTGACCCGCTCGCCATCGGCGCCGAATGTGGCCCGCAGCGTGATGTGGGTCGGCATTCCGGAACGCGCCCCGGCGATGGACGCCAGCGCGACCGGTGCATAGCTGAGCGCCCCAACCCCGACGGTGATCAGAATTGTCAGCCACAGTGGCAGACCGAGGCTGTAGATCAACACGCCGAGAAGCACGTTGAACGGGTACAGGCTCGAACCGCCCCAGAACACCCCGAGCTGTCTCGGGGTCATGTTGCGAGCCGACTCAGGTACGAACTCGGTACCTCGCTGCTCGACCGCGAATGCGCGATTGTCATTGTCGATGTTTGCCACCCCAAAGCCCCCCGGCCCTACGCACCGCTGCGGTGGGTGCGTGACGCGCACAGTAGTGGATGGTGATGGAGTCGTCGAATGTGCCGTCCCGTAATGGCGACCGATTCGGGTCACGGAGCACCTGCATCGGTCGCCGGCACGCGGCCCGGTGCGAGGGCAGGCTCGTAAGTTCGCGAGGCTCGTTCGATGAGTGAGCCCGAGCCGCGGATGGCGACGCCATTGGAGGCGCTGCAGGTGCTCGCCCGGCAGGAGGTTGTGGTCAACCCAGGCTTGGTCCACGCCGAGTTGTTCACGATGCGCGGCTTGCTCACGTTGTTGTGGCATCAGCCGCCCGACCCGCAGCCCGCGCTCCCAGTTGCCGTGGTGGCCTGCGGTGGGGCGATGGGGGGACTGCTCGGGCCCGGCGAGGGGCTCTATCACCAACTTGGTGTGGCGTTGGCCGCCGCCGGCGTGCCGACGTTGCGGGTCGGCTATCGCCGCCCGAACGACCTGGAGGCGTGTTGCCTCGATGTCGCCGCGGCCGTGCAGTTGGCCGTCGGCACAGGGGCCGAGCGGGTCGTCGTGATGGGCCACAGCTTCGGTGGAGCGGTGGCCGTGCGAGTGGGCGTGATCCTCGACGACATGGTGGCCGGGGTGGTCACCTTCGCGACCCAGTCCGCCGGGTGTGAGATAGCCGCCGGGTTGGCGCCGCGACCGTTGTTGCTCTTCCACGGGGACCGCGACGAGATTCTTCCGATGCAGGCCAGTTCGGTGGTCCGTTCGATCGCCGGTACCGGTGAAATGGTGGTCCTACCGGACGATGGCCACCTCCTTGCCAAGAGCGGTCCGGCCATCTGGTCGCGGCTATCCGTCTGGCTTCCCGCGACGCTCGGGGCCGATTTCCCGCTCGGCGAGTACCCGTAGGTTCGGCCCGTTCCGCCGGAGGCTGGCCTGTTCCGGGCTGGAGAACGCCGAATGCCGAAGTCGGGGTGAGGGCTGCGACAGTAGGAGGATGACTCGGGGTGGTAAGGCGCTTGCGGTCACCGCCATCGGGGTGTCGATGTCGGCGCTCGACACCACGATTGTCAACGTCGCTCGCCACACCATCGAACAGGATTTCGGGGCGTCGCCGTCGAGTGTGTCGTGGGTGTTGTCGGGGTACTCCATCGTCTACGCCGCAGTGCTGTTGACCAGCGGTCGACTCGCCGACCGCTACGGTCGCAAGCGGATCTACACCACCGGGTTGCTGGTCTTCGTAGCCGCCTCGGCCGCCTGCGGTCTGGCCCCGACGCTCGGGATGTTGATCGCGTGTCGAGTCGTGCAAGCCGTCGGTGGGGCTCTGCTGGCCCCGGCCGCATTGGCCCTGGTCCTGCCCGAGTTTCCGATGGAGAAGAAGTCGATGGCGATCGGCGTGTGGGCGGCGATCGGCTCACTCGGCGCGGCGATTGGTCCGACATTCGGCAGCCTGATCATCAGCGTGGCAAGTTGGCGGTGGGCCTTCTACATCAACCTGCCGATCGGGCTGGCGGCGTACGTACTCGGGCAACGAGTGCTCCACGAGTCGCGTGACGAGAACGCCACGGGAGTCCCCGACATCGTCTCGATCGTCGCCGGCGTCGGTGCCGTCGGGCTCCTTGCGTTGGGTATCTCGAAGGGCAACGAGTGGGGATATATGAGCTCGCGAGGCCTGCTCTGTTTCGCCTTATCGGCTGCGTTGCTGCCGGTGTTCATCGTTCGTTGCCGGTCGGCGCGTCTGCCGGTGATGGACCTGTCGCTGCTCCGTCATCGGTACTACGCGGTCGCCAACATCGCCGGGCTTTTGTTCACGATCCCGTTCTACGGTGCGGTGTTCGCCAACGTCAGTTTCCTGCAGCAACAGTGGAACTACTCGGTGCTCGAGGCCGGTCTGGGCACCGGGCCCGCGCCGTTGATGGCCTTGATCACCTCCCGTTCCGCGGGGCGCTGGAGCGATCGCATCGGCCAGGCCCGCGTTGCCCTGGTCGGCGGCTGTTTGCTGGCGGCGACGTGCCTGGTGTTTGCGGTGAGGATGACCGACGCCGCGAGCTACCTGTCGACGTTCCTGCCGTACAGCCTGATGGCCGGGGCGTCGTTTGGCATGTTGTTGGCCAGCCTGCAGTCGGGGGCGGTCAAGTACCTGCCGCAAGACCGCCTGGCGATGGGCTCGGCGTTCTACAACACGCTTCGTCAGCTCGGGGCCGCACTGGCCATCGCGATCACCGTGGCGATCATCACCCGCCCCGGTTACTCGTTGTTGAGCAGTTTTCGCACGGCATGGGCGATGTTCGGGCTGATCGCGCTCGCGGTGGGAATCCTCATGAGGTTCGTCTACCGGGCTCCGGTCGCCGAGCGTTCCACCATGGCGACCGCCGTGATTGAGTGAGCGTGGTGTGAAGTAATAGGTTTGTCGCTCGTGGCGTTAGCAACCGATTCCCGTTTCCGAGTTCACCATGCCCTGCGAATCAAGGGCTTCGTCAAAGTTGAGCCGTTGGCCGAACTTGCCGGGGTCTCCGAAGCCGAGGTCGAGACCCAGCTGAAGGCGCTCGAAGCCGACGGTTTCGCCGCCTTCAAAGAGGCCCGTGGCCTGTGGCAGCTCACCAAAGACGGCCGTGAGGCGCATGCCGCCGCGCTCGCCGAGGACAACTCTCGCCCCGGGTTTCAAGAGGGCCTGGCGAGCAGCTACCACGCATTCCTGGAGTTGAACGAGGAGTTCAAGGCGCTCTGCGGCGACTGGCAGCTCAAGGATGGCGCCCCGAACGACCACTGCGACAAGGCCTACGACAAGGGCGTCATCGAGCGGCTCGGTTCGATCGACGACCGGGCTCGGCCGTTGTGCGTCACCATGGGCGCGGCCGTCGAACGGTTCAACAACTACGCCCCCCGTCTGGCCGAATGCCGCGCTGCGCTCGAAGGCGGCAACGACAAGATGTTCACCGGCGTGATGTGCGGCTCGTACCACGACGTGTGGATGGAACTCCATGAGGACCTCATCCTCAGCCAGAACATCGACCGCGCCGCCGAAGGCTCGTTCTAACTGATCGATCCCGGTCGTCCTCCGACCTGGCTCAAACGGGGATGTTCGGCTTCATGATTGGATGATGCCTCCGTCGAGAATCAGGGATTGTCCGTTGACCGCAGCGGCCCCCGGGGAACAGAAGTAGGTGACCGCCGTGGCCACCTCATCGGGCTCTAGAAGCCGCCCGAGCCCGCCGTTGCCGACCAGGCTTTGCTCGGCCTCAAGCGGGGTGCGACCGGTGCGTTCGACGATGTTGGCGATCGTGCGATCGGTCATCTCGGAGCGTACATAGGCGGGACACACCGAATTGGCGGTGATGTTGGTACCGGCCACCTCGGCCGAAACGACCCGCATGAATCCGAGCACGGCATGTTTCGATGCGGCGTAGGCGGCGACGTAGGGCGCGCCCTGGTGGCTGGTGATCGAGGCCACGGTGACAATGCGCCCCCAGGCCCGCTCGCGCATGCCGGGCAGTACGGCCCTGGTCCAGAGGAACGGCCCGGTGGCGTTGACGGCCAGAATGTGGTTCCAGTCGGCAAGTGACGTGCGATGCACCGGGGCCGACATCGCCCCACCGGCGTTGTTGACGAGAATGTCGATGTCACCGATCGATGCCGCGGTGCCGATGACCGCCTGCTCGTCGGTGACGTCGCACACCCGGAACTCCAAACCAGACGCGACCAGCGCCTGCTCGTCGCGGCCGACCACGATGACCTGATGGCCGGCGGCGGCCAGACGCTGTGCACAGGCCAGACCGATGCCCTTGCCCCCGCCCGTGACTACCGCACGGCGCGGTGGTGTGGACGCGGGGACTTCAGTGGCAGGCATCTTCGATGCCCGATGGAGTGGAGCGGCGGCCCGTGGCAAGGTCGATCGTTTCAACGGACTGGGTGAACTCGGCGAGGGCGTCGGGGATCGGATCGCGGCCGATGCCGGGACCGGTGGGGACGGCGACGTGGCCGTCTTCCAACACGAACGGATCGGTGACGTCACGGTGGTAGTAGCGCGCGGAAGCCGAGGTGTCGCCCGGCAGGGTGAAGCCGGGAAGTGCGGCGAGCGCGACGTTGGCCGCACGGCCGATGCCGGTCTCCAACATCCCGCCGCACCACACGGCGATGCCGTTCGCCACGCACAGGTCGTGGATGCGGACCGCTTCCACATAGCCACCGACCCGGCCGGGCTTGATGTTGATCACCCGGCAGGCACCTTGGGCGATGGCCTGGGCGGCGACGCGCGCCGAGACGATCGATTCATCCAGACAGATCGGGGTTTTCACCAGCTTGGCCAACTGGGCGTGACCGGCGATGTCGTCCTCGGGAAGGGGCTGTTCGTTGAGCAGCAGATCGAACTCGTCGAGGCGGGCGAGCAGGGCGGCGTCGGCCAGCGTGTAGGCCTGGTTGGCGTCGACCTGCAGCAGGATCTCGTCACCGAACCGCTCGCGCACGGCCCGCACGGGGGCGACGTCCCAGCCGGGTTCGATCTTCAACTTGATCCGCAGATAGCCATCGGCGAGATATCCCTCGACGGTGTCGAGCAGTTCGGGAATCGAGTTCTGGATGCCGACCGAAACCCCGGCGGGCACTCGGTCTTTCACCGCTCCGAGGCGGTCGGCGAGCGACTGGTTGTGCAGGCGACACTCGGCATCGAGGACCGCCGCTTCCAGGCCGCCCTTGGCCATCCAATGACCCCGCACAGGTTCGAGCGCGTGGGCCACCGTGGACGCGACGACCCGCTGGGGCATCCGAGGCAGCAGAAACCGGCGGATCATCTCCTGAGCGCCGTCGACATACTCCGACGAGTAGAGCGGCTCCGAGTCGGCAACGCACTCGCCCCAACCATGCGTGTCGGGGCCGATCACGTGGACGAGCAGGACGTCGCGACCGGTGTCGGTACCGAACGACGTGCGGAACGGTGAGACGAGCGGCAACTTCAAACGATGCAGTTCGACGTGGGTGAGTTTCACGGGGCTCCTCGGTGCGGGGGTTTAGGGGAGTTCGACAACGTACGAGCCGTCGGCGGTCAGTCCAACGACCCGACCGCCGGCAGCGAGCCGTGCGCCCAGTTCGGCGCGGAGCCGGTGGCGCCAGCGGAGCGCCTGGGCGATGTCGGCCGAGCGTACGGCTTCGATATCGGTTGGGGTTGGGATGATCACTCGACCGGTCACATCGTCACTTGCGAGTGCCTCGGCCGGTGTCGCGTTGTCGACCGGCCACCAGACTTCCAACCGGTCGGTCTCGTCGCCGCCGTTGATGGCGTCGTCCATCGCGCCGTAGTAGTTCTCGTAGTAGCCGACGACCCTGGCGCCCAGACGGACGAGGTTGAACCACGCATTGCGTCGCACCAGCGGATCGAACGTCCAGGTGATGTGGGTGATTCCTTGGTCGGCCGCCCACGCCCGCTGGAACTGCTTCAGTTGCTGGCCAAGGCCGATGCCGGCGTGCGTGGAGACGACGCCGGTGAAGTGGGAGTGCAGGCCCAAGCCGCGGTCGGTGACGAATCCGAAAGACGCACCGACCGGGGTCGCGCCGTCGCGTGCGATCGCCATGTAGCCCCCATGCCGCACCACTGCGACATAGGCGTCGGTATCACTGGCTGATCCCGCCCCCCAGATCTGGCGGGACACGTGGAGCGCGGCGTTGACCCCGGGGGCGTCACGGACCAACTCGATCGTGATCCGGTCCGTAGCCACCCGATGAATGTAGTGGACCGTCGCTGGCGTCGGGGTTTGATCGGCCGCCATTGAGGGAACCTATCCATCGTCACCCGTGACGCCGCTTACTTCACAAATAGCCTCTCGCCCGAAATCTACCGCGTGCCGATCTCGCGCTCGGGTGATGTTGGGGACCCTGAGACGATCGCGTTGGTTGGTCCAGCCGGTCAGTTCGTTGCCGGATTCAACCTGAACGGCATCGCGGCAACGAAGGATGGACAGCAGCTGATCGTCGTCAATAGTTCGACTGGCAGCTGTTCACCGTCGACCCGGATACCGGGCAGAGCGCAACGATCGACTTGGGTGGGGCTTCGGTGCCTACTGGTGATGGACTCGTCCTCGACGGCCGGACGCTCTACGTGCTGCAGAACGGTGCTCGACCCGGGTTCACCAATCAGATCGTCGCCATCCGACTCGACCGACGGTTGGCTACTGGTCGAGTGGTCGACACGATCACCAGCCCGTTGTTCGAAACCGCCACGACGTTGGCGAGGCGCGGCGACACATTCCTCGCTGTCAACGCCCAGTTTGCCGGGGCGCCGATCGATCCCGAATCGGAGATCGTCGTGCTGGAGATCGACGACTGAGCTGGGCCTCAGCAGCGAAGCCCCGGCAAATCGCCGCGCCGTCAACCGGTCAGGCACAGGTCCATCGATCCGAGGGCGTCGAGGACGGCGGCCGCGGTGTGGAAGACGACTGGAATCGCGAACCATTCGGCGTGCCACGACCCGGCGGCTCGTTCGAACTCGTGGGGGCGCGCCGAGGTGATGATCGAGGCGGCACCGTGGCAGGCATCGGCCGCGGCCAGGGCTCGCACCGCGTCGATAGGGTTGCGCTTGTGAGCCATCACCGATGAGCCGCCAGTGCGTACCTGCACCTCGCCGATCTCGGGTTGGCTGAGCAGCACCACGTCGTGGGCGATCTTGGCGGCCCACGAAACGGTCCGCTCGACGAGGGCGACCACTTCGCTGATCGGGGCGCGATCGGTATGCCAGGCATAGCTGACGGCGATCAGCCCGAGTCGGCGGGCGACGCCCGCAACCACATCGCCGTCAATCCCGGCGCGATCTCCGATCGGACCGCCGAGTTGCACCGGGAGGGCCGCACCGGCGGCCGCAAGCTCGGCGCGGCGACGCACGAAGGGATCGATCCAACTCTGCACTCGCCGGGCCACGGTGGTCGGCACGGCGGGTTGGAGAAGGGTGCGAGCCATCACCGGGCGATCTCCGTCGACTCCGGCGGCATTCGCCAACATGGTCGCCGCCCGGTGAGCCAGATCGTCGAGTACCCGCAACGCCCGGCTGACCTGCACCATCATCGCCGAGTCGACGATGTCCTGCGTGGTGACCCGGTGGTGGAGAAACTCCAGCGGTTCGTGCTCGCGAATGGCGGCCAACAGTGGGATCACGGGGGTGCCCGCGGCCCAACCGGCGGCGAGGATCTGGGCAGCGAGCGGCGCGTCGAGTCGGGCCGCGACCTGGTGGATCGCCGCGGTGATCGCCATGAAGTCATCCTGGGGGATGAGACCTGCCTCGGTCTGCGCGGCGGCGATGGCCTGTTCGACATCGAGCATCGCGGCGACCCGCGCTTCGCCCAACCAGACGGCGGTCATCGCCGGGGTCGAGAACCCGGGGTCGAAGCTGGGCTGGCCGGTCACAATCACGTCGGGTCAGGCGTCGAAGAAGACGGTTTCATCCGCCCCTTGGAAGCGGATGTCGAACCGGTAGGTTGGCACGCCGTCACCCTCGACCAACGCAGCCACCAGGGTCGGTCGGCGATCGTCGGGAACCGCGGCCAGGACGGTGTCATCGGCGTTGGCGTCGTCGCGGTCCGAGAAGTAGACGCGGGTGTATGAGGCGTTGAGCATCCCGCGGGCCTGGATGATCAGGCTCACGTGCGGGGCCTGCCAGGAACCGTCGGGGTGGGGGACGGGCCCGGGCTTCACGGTGAGGAACGAGTACGCCCCGGTCTGGAAATCCGTTGCGCATCGCCCGAAGCCGCTGAACGCGTCGTCGTGCGGAGCGTCGTCGCGAGTGTCGAGGGGGTGGGCGTAGTGGCCCGCGGCGTTGGCCTGCCACAGTTCCACGAACGCGTCCTCGATCGGCTTGCGGTCGCCGTCGTAGACAATGCCTTCAATGCGAATCCGCTGGCCATCGGCCTCGGGGGTGGCGACGACGTTGCTTCCCTCACCGGCGAGACGCATGGTGAAGTACGGCCCGACGGTCTGCGACGGGGTCTGTCCATCACTCATGGTCAGCCCCCGACGAAGCAGGCGTGGCCCGGGCGCCGCGCAACACGATGTCCCAGCGGTAGCCGAGGGCCCAATTCTCCTCGGTGACCGCGTGGTCGTAGCTCGCGACCAGCCGGTGGCGAGCGTGCGACGGCACCGACTGGAAGATCGGGTCGAGGGCGAACAACGGGTCGTCGGGGAAGTACATCTGGGTGACCAAGCGGGTGATCAGCGACGGCCCCATCAGCGAGAAATGGATGTGCGCCGGCCGCCAGGCATTCGGATGATTTCCCCATGGATAGGGACCCGGCTTGATCGTGAGAAAGCGATACTCGCCGGCGCCGTTGGTGCGGCATTGGCCGACGCCGGTGAAGTTCGGGTCGAGCGGGGCGGGGAACGCCGTCTCGCGCCAGTGGAGGTAACGGCCACACGCGTTGGCCTGCCATATCTCGATCAGAGTGTTCGGCACCGGGTTGCCGCCTTCGTCGAGCACCCGGCCGGTAATGATCGAGCGTTGCCCGATCGCCTCGCCTCCGGTCCCGGCGTTGGTCGTCAGGTCGGCATCCTCGGGCGCACCGGCCGACCACGACGGGCCGGGCCCGGTGGTCTCCGACAGGGTCTGGGCGATGCGGATCGGGGCGAAGTCGGGCGACCGCTTGACCGTCGACTTGTAGTCGGCGAACCGAAATGGCGGATGATCGTCGAACGCCCGGGGCGAGATACTCATGGTTCCTCCGGGGGAGAACCGGGACGAATGGTCTTGGCCAGGGCGAAGGCATGGTTCGCCGCCGGGACCCCGGCGTAGACGGCGACGTGCTGGAGCACCTGGGCCAGTTCGGCGTCGGTGACGCCGGTCGTCGTCGACGCCCGCAGGTGGAGGGCAAGCTCCTCGCGTCCCAGGGCGGCGAGAATGGCGATGGTGATCAGCGATCGGGTGTGGTGATCGAACGTCGGGTCGGCCCACAGATCGCCCCACACATTGGCCGTGATCCACTCGACGAAGCGACGATCGAGATCGGTGACATTGGCCATCGACCGATCGACATGGGCATCGCCCAACACCGCCCGTCGAACCTGTATCCCCGCCTCGGCATCACCCATGGATCGACAGTACCCGGGCGCCGAGTGAGCGACCCAGAGCAAGCCGGCGCTCGGGCCGTAGAGCGGCGTTGACGGGCAGTACGGTGCGATTCATGCGCATGGGATTCTTTGGTGGTTCGATCAACGAGGGCACGATCGACGAGGTGGTGGCCGAGGCTCGACAAGCCGAGGCCGACGGTTTCGCCTCGTACTGGGTGCCGCAGATCTTCGGTCACGACGCGTTGACGGTGCTCGGCATCATCGGCCGGGAGATCCCTCGCATCGAGTTGGGCACCTCGGTCGTGCCGACCTACCCGCGGCACCCGATGATGCTCGCCCAACAGGCCCGCACCGTCAACGCCGCCTCGGGCGGGCGGCTGTGCCTGGGCATCGGGTTGAGTCACAAGATCGTGATCGAGAACATGATGGGGATGAGCTTCGACAAGCCGGTCCGCCATCTGCGCGAGTACCTGTCGGTGCTGATACCGCTGGTGCAGGGCGACCCGGTGGGCTTCGCCGGCGAGACTTACTCAACCCATGCTGCCTTGAACATCGCCGGTAGCACCTCGTGCCCGGTGGTCGTCGCCGCGTTGGGCGAGCAGATGTTGCGGGTGACGGCCCGGATGGCCGACGGCACGTTGACCTGGTGCACCGGCCCCGGCACCCTCGAGCGTCACATCGTCCCGACGATCACCGCGGCGGCCGAAGAGGCCGGTCGCCCTGCGCCGCGAGTCATCGCCGCCCTGCCGGTGTGTGTGACCGACGACGTCGACGGCGCGCTCAAGCGAGCCGCCGAAGTGTTCGCGATCTACGGACAGCTGCCGAGCTACCGGGCGATGCTCGACATGGAAGGGGCCGACGGTGCCGCCGACATCGCCATCGTCGGGTCCGAGTCTGAAGTGCGCGACCGCATCGCCGCGCTCGACGGCATCGGTGTCACCGACTTCGGCGCGGTGATGTTCCCCGGTACGTCCGAGGAAGCGGCGCGGACCCGCGCCGTGCTGCGCGAGTTCGTGTAGCCACACACGCCCGGTCGTCGCTCAGTACGGCAGGCCGACGTAGTTTTCGGCGAGGACGGTCTGGGCGGCTTCGGAGCCGGCCAGGTAGTCGAGTTCGGCTTCCTGGATACGCGCGTTGAAGTCGCCCTGGTCGTGGAAGGTGTGCATCATCGTCGTCATCCACCAGCTGAACCGCACGGCCTTCCACACTCGGCGCAGGGCGGTCTCGGAGTAGGTGTCGAGGCCGTGGTCGTCGGCGTTGGCGTAGTGATTGACCAGGGCGTTTGACAGGTACCAGATGTCGGAGAACGCCAGGTTCAACCCCTTCGCCCCGGTCGGGGGCACGATGTGGGCGGCGTCGCCAGCGAGGAACAACCGGCCGTGGCGCATCGGCTCGGCCACATACGACCGCAGCGGCGTGATCGACTTCTCGATCGACGGCCCGGTCACCAGTCGGTCGGCGGCATCGGGCGGAATCCGGCGGCGCAGTTCGTCCCAGAACTGCTGATCGGTCCACGCATCAGCAGAATCATCGGCCGCACATTGGATGTAATAGCGGCTGAGCTGGGGGTTGCGCATCGAACACAGGGCGAAGCCGCGGTCGTGGCGGGCGTAGATCAACTCGTCATCGACCGGCGGGGTCTCCGACAGCACGCCCAGCCAGCCGAACGGATAGACCCGCTCGTACTCGGTCACCAGCGATCGCGGCAGCACGTGGCGGCAGACCCCGTGGAACCCGTCGCACCCGGCGATGAAATCAGCCTCGACGGTTCGGGACTCGCCCCGATGCACGAACGACACCGATGGGCGATCGCCGGTGACGTCGTCGACGGTGACATCGGCGCACTCATCGAGGACGGTGCGTCCATTGGCGTCGGCGGCGTCGGACAGGTCTTTCTGCACCTCGGTCTGGCCGTAGATCATCACGGCCTTGCCCGTGCGGGCGGTGAAGTCGAGATGGAACCCTCGTCCGCCGTTGGAGAGCTGAGTACCGTGGTGGATGAAGCCCTCGCGATCCATGCGCTCCCCGAGCCCGGCCGCACGGAGCAGGTCGGCGCTGCCCTGTTCGATCACCCCGGCGCGGACGCGGGCCTGCACGTACTCACGCGACCGCTGTTCGATCACCACGCTCTCGACACCGGCCCGGCCGAGCAGATGTGACAACAACATCCCCGACGGTCCGCCACCCACGATTGCCACCTGCGTAC
>JANNNL010000506.1:0-27114 GCA_031398525.1 Actinomycetes bacterium
CGGTGCCACCGCAGGCCACCGTGACGAGGGAAATCACCGAGCCGGTCAACAGGTGACGGAGGCGTGGGTGGGAGTGGGGCACGGGTGGGCTCCTTGATGTCGTCGGAGGCCGCATCGTCAACGAACGGAGAGATCCAGGCGAGTGCCTCGTCTCGTTCCGTTTCCTCGTCGTTGGCTGCGGCCATGACGTTCACGGTACGGAAACCCGTCCCTCGTGGAATCGGGGGTTCCCCCCTCTATGTCGGGTCCCGGCCCCGGCCTGGGGCCCCGAGGAGGGTCACACACGGGTGCGGCCGGCCATCCAGGTAGCCAACTCGGCGCGGCCTTTGATGCCGAGCTTGCGATACACGCGGGTCAGGTTGGCCTCGACGGTCTTGGCGCTGATGTACAACTCGTCGCCCACCTGGCGAACCGTTCGGCCGGTCGCGGCCAACTCGGCCACCCGCAACTCGGTCTCGGTGAGGCCGACCGAGGCGGCGGGCCGCAAGCCGATCCGGGCCAGGTCACGCCGGGCTCGTTCGGCGAAACGCTGGGCGCCGAGCCGGTCGAAGATCTCCAGTGAGGCCTGCAACGAGGTACGGGCGGCCGATTTCTCCTTGAACCGGCGGTGGATCTGCCCGTGGGTGAGCAGGGCTCGGGCATGGTCGAACTCCAGCGGGGTCGCCGCAATCCGCTCGACCGCCTCCCCGGCCAGCGTGACGCCGCGGTCGCGGTCGCCGCGAGCGGCGGCCATCAGCGCCTGCACCCGGCGGGCAATCGCCATACTCGTCGCCCGGTTCAGCTCGGAGGCGATCTCCCACATGGCCTCGGCGTGCTCGGCAGCGGCATCGAGCTTCCCGGTGGCGACCAGCGCCTCGACCAGGTCGGCTCGGAGGCGTCGATAACCGGGCTCGCGCAACCCCATCCGGTTGGCGAGCTCCTCGGACCATCCGATCAGTCTCACGGCTTCGACAGCATCCCCGTCGGACAGGGCGATGAAGCCGAGGAGGCCCGCTCCCGAGCGCTCGGTCCACGCATCGCCGTTGTCGCGCCCAGCGTCCATCAGCTCGCGGGCCAGCACTGCGGCAGTCGCGGTGTCGCCGCGATACGCGTTGATCAGGGCGATGTTGTTGTTGGCTTGACGAGCTTGGTCGTGTTGCCCGGTGCGGGTCGCCGCTTCCAAGTGGCGGTTGGCGACGTCCTCGGCTCCGTCCCAGTTACCGGTCCACAGCTCCAATTGAGGGAGGTGCGACAAGGCATAGGGGATGGAGCCCTCGTCTTCGGTCGAGGCCAGCAGACTGGTCAGCATCGCGCGGGCGTCGTCGAGTTCGTCGGCGATCTTCAGCAGCGCGGCCATCGACGCGAATGCTGTGTCGGAGGCGCTGATGGTCGTGCCCTTCTCCAACGTGATGGCCCGTTGGAACATCGCGCGGTCGAGCCCCAATCCCGCCATGAACCGGTTGCCGACGACGGCCGAGATGGCGTTGGCCATCACGATCGGTTCGACGGTGGTACCGGCCGCGACCAGGCCTTCGACGAGCGAGAGGGCCTGCTCGGCGTGTGCAAGCGCGGTCGGAAAATGCTCGTACGAGACCCGGGCGAGGATGGTGTGGGCTTCGGCGCGTTCCTCGTCGGTATGCGCCGCTTGCAGACCCTTCAGGCCGAGTTGACGGGCGACGGTCGCCGAACCGACGCCGAACTCGAGCGCCGCCCACAGGATGCGCCCCCGCACGTTGGCGGCCTGATCGATAGAGTCGAAATCGAGTTGCGCCAGCAATTCGATAGCTCGTTCGGCGTCGCCTCGCTGGAACGACAATTGGGCGGCACTTATCGCGTGGTCCGCTCGCTCGACAGCCGCGAAAGGGGTGAGTCGAAGGGCGAGTAGGGCCAGCTCAGCGGCATGATCGAAGGCTCCGCGCGACGCAACGGCATGCGCGGTTCGATGGAGACGAGCCGCCAATTCGAGGTCGTCTGATTCGGCCGCCAACCCGAGGTGGCGGACTTGCTCCTCGTCGGATTCGACGGCCTCGGCGAGTTGCCGATGGGCGGCGCGAGTCTCGATTGGCGTGGCGGCGTCGAGGATTGCCGCGGCGAACAATGGATGGGCGAACACCACCCGTCCTGTCGAGGTTGAGACGAGCCGCTCGCGTTCGGCGGTGGCGATGGCGTCCAAAGTTCCGAGGCGGCGCATCAGTGTCACCTCGGGCCGTGTGGCCAATGCGGCTCGGAGCAGCGCCCCGCGCACGTCGTGGCTCGCGTCGCAGTTGCTATGGCGGTCAGCGCGGTGGTCGATCGACGTCAGCCGCTCGTCGATCAGCGCAGCGAGTGTCGTGGGGATGGCGAGGCCGTCGTCCACACTGCGGCCGCTCCGCTCGATCTCCCGGGCGAGTTCGAGCGCATAGAGCGGATTGCCCGCCGCGATAGCCGTGACCCGACGCAGCAGCGGTGTGTTGATCGAGGTTTCCGAGGTGACCAGCGCCGCGATCGTCGCGTCGTCCAACACATCGAGGTCGTGGCGTTCGCCGCCGAACTCCACGCTGGCTTCCCCGGCCCGTCGGGCACAGAGGACGAACACCCGGTGTGGCGGAAGCCGCCGCATGCTGAACGCGAGCGCGGCGGCCGACGCGGCGTCGAGCCACTGAATGTCGTCCACGACGATCATCAGCGGTCGTTCAACCGCGAGCGCAGTCCACACGGCCGAACACGCCATGCCGACGACTCGGGCATCGATCCCCTCGTGGATGACGTCGTCGGCCCGAAGCAACACCCGCTCCAACGTGCGTCGCGATGAGGCGTCGACCGAGCTGAAATCATGAATTGTGGCAAACAGATCACCGATGGCGGCGTACGGCAAATCCCGCTCGGCGAGTGTCGGGCGGCTGACGATCGTGGTCACCTCGCCGCCTGCAGCATCGACCGCCGTCCGAAGCACCGCCGACTTCCCCGTCCCGGCCGGCGCCTCGATCATCAACACCCGTGACTGCGTTGATACGTCGGCGAGAGCCCGGCGAATCAGCTCCAATTCCGGGTCCCGACCAATGATCGCCACTGCCCGACCCTATCCCGGCGCAATCCGCGGCTCGGGGCGCAAGGATGCCGCGAGGGCGACAGACCCGGTAACGTCATCGGCGGAGGTGTCCGGGTACCTGGTGGGCTCCGCCGCCTTCAAAGCGGTTGGAACGAGCGATCCTCGTTCGGCGGGTTCGATTCCCGTCCACCTCCGCCATAAAGGACCTGGTCAGAGCATGTTTCCACGATGGTGTGGTCACGCCGTGGTCACAGAATCTTTCAAAGTCGCGGGCGGCAGTGCTATGGCGTGTTGCGTGACGACAACCTTCGCATCGACTCAGCGCTGTGTCGATGACAGCGGCCTTCGCTCGTTTGTCCAGCTCAGGCGGTGTTTAGCTGCCTGGGTTGGGTCGGGTCATCGACGGATGGGGCGAGCATCCGCGAGGTCGTCCGCACTCGTTGGGACGGCCCGTTAGCGTTGTAGGCGGGAAGGATTCCCGTCCGCCCTACCTTCGGACGGTGTCGACGATGTTGCGTCATGACGAGGGCGATACCGAGGTCGTGGCGCGTAGCAGCGAGCGTGACGCTCGGATGATTCGACCTTGCTTGCCGATGTCTGCTGAGTGTGCACTTCGCCCACAGTGGGCCGATGCCGGCTCGTCTCTCGAGAGCGCAACCCGATCTCTGCCGTGTCACGGCGTGGTAGGCGTGGTGGCAATTGGACACCCCGGTGTCCAATTGCTGCATTTCTCGGTCGAGGAATGTTGCGCTGATCGGTCTAGAGGTTCTGCACATCACGGTCTAGGTGGTCTGCAAACATCGGCTCAGCGGTTAGGGTTGGTTCGATGGATACCATCGAGGTGCTTGGGCAGGCATATCGGCCACGAGTGATCGACGCTGGGCTGCTCCGTGCGCTGGGTGCCGCAGGTGCCGTGGTCGTCGAGGGGGCGAGGGCCAGCGGCAAGACGATGACGGCGCTGCACGCTGCGGGCTCATACGCGTTCATTGACGACCCAGCGACTCAACGCATCCTGGAGATCGCACCTCGATCACTGCTTGAGGGGGATGCTCCGCGGTTGCTCGACGAGTGGCAAGTTGCGCCTGAACTCTGGAATCAGGTGCGACGCGCGGTCGACGGGACAACTGCGCCGGGGCGGTTCATTCTCACGGGGTCGGCCGTACCGACCGATGACATCGTCCGTCACACCGGCGCGGGGCGCTTCCTCAGACTTCGCCAGCGGACGATGACCTGGGGGGAGAAGCTCGACATCACTGGACCTCGCGTGAGTATCGGAGGGCTGTTCCTCGGGGAGCGACCGGTTGCGAACATGCGAGCGGGCATGGAACTTGGCGAGGTCATTGACAACATTCTCCGACCAGGCTTTCCCGCTATGACGGCGCTCGGGCTCGAACAGTCTGCCGATCGGCTGAGGGCCTACATCGACGAGGTCGCCCGCACCGACATCCGTCGACTGGCAGACGTCCGCCACGAACCGAATGTGATCAAGCAACTCATCTCCGGATTGGCACGGTCGGTCGCCTCCGACGTGACCTACAAGACCCTCGCCGTCGACGTCGCGACGGTAGCTCCAACGATCAACGTCGAAACGATCAGCAGCTATGTCGGGCTCCTCGAGCGGCTCTTCATTGTCGAACCGCAGCGTCCATGGACGCCGAACCTACGATCCCGCGCCCGCCTTCGCACCTCACCGAAGCTTCACCTGGTCGACGCCTCGCTCGCTGCAGCGGCGCTGGGCGCAGGGTCCAAGCGGTTGTTCAGCGACCTCGAAACTGTCGGCGTGCTTTTCGAGAGTGCGGTAGTTCACGATCTGATGGTGCTCGCCTCGGCCATCGATGGTGACGTCCGCCACTACCGGGACTCGAATGGTAAGGAAATCGACGCCGTCATCACGCTCCCCGACGGTCGTTGGGGAGCAGTCGAGGTCAAACTCGGAGGAGCGCAGATGCTTGCGGGCATCCGGTCGCTGCGCGCCGCCATCGATCAGATCGACACCGACACCGTGGGTCAGCCCGCGTTCCGTCTTGTGGTCACTGGTACCGGCCCGATCCTGACAGCAGACGACAGCACGATCATTAGCCCACTCAGCGCGCTCGTGCCCTGAGCCAGCAAACCCGCATCCCTCCCGCTCACCGACGTGACGTTCTCGCGAGACAAGAAACGCGAAACACCACTACGCGAAGTCGCGCACTGCCGTGGTCACGGCGTGGTCACAGAATGTTGCGGCACTACCCGTCACGAGACGGCATGAGGCAGCGCGAACGAACGGTGTCCGTCCAGCTCAGACGGTATTTGGCGGTACAAGCACAGCACTACGAAACACGAGGTTCGCTGGGTTCGATTCCCGTCCACCTCCGCCAATACGTTTCTGCGGGTTCACCGGTTCTCGCAGAAATCGCTCTGACCAGGACAAATATCCGGCACCGTTCGCCGATGTTCGTGCACGTTCGTGGCGTGACCGACGAAGACGCCGCACGCAGCTGGGGGCCGCGAGTTTCGCGTTGGGTATGGCCGGGATCACATGGCTCAGTTCCGCTGTTGCATTCACGATCGTCGAGGACGTTGGTGTCGGCGGTCGGGTGCATTCGTTCTTCGATGCATTGTGGTGGTCGGCATCCACGATCACCACCGTCGGCTATGGCGACATCTACCCGATCACTGCTGCGGGTCGGATGGTTGCGGTCTTCACCATGGTGGTGGCATCTCCGTTTTCGCCGTCGTTACCGCCAGGATCGCCCGGTTCCTGATCGGTTCCGAGGAAACGCGACTTTGATCCACCGACCGCTCAAAGTGATGCGATCGCGTGGATCTGTCACAACAGATGGTCCGATCCGCCGCAGGCTCCCACGCGGGTGGATGGTGATCAGCCGTTCGGATGACGAGCCGACCTTTGGCATCACCCGAATAGATACCGAAGGTCATCACGGGGGTGGTTCCCCCCGGCGACTCTGTTGCGGATGATGAGGGCATGATTTCTGCTCGATCGCTTACCAAGAGATACGGCCCCAAGACGGTGGTCGACGATCTCTCCTTCGATGTCCAACCCGGTGTCGTCACCGGCTTTCTCGGTCCGAACGGGGCCGGGAAGTCGACGACGATGCGGATGATCATGGGCCTCGACATGGCCGATGGCGGCACCGCCACCCTCAACGGCCGTCCGTTCAGCGAGCTGAAGGACCCGATGCGGGAGGTCGGTGTGCTCCTCGACGCCGGCTACCTCCACCCGACTCGTACGGCCCGGAACCACCTGTGGGCGCTCGCCGTTTCCAACGGGCTGTCGAAGGCCCGGGTTGACGAGGTGCTCGGCATGGTCGGCCTCAGCGACGTCGCCGGCAAGCGGGTCGGGGCCTTCTCGCTGGGCATGAAGCAACGCCTCGGGCTCGCCGCCGCGCTGCTCGGCGACCCGTCGATCATCATCCTCGATGAGCCGGCCAACGGCCTCGACCCCGAGGGGGTCCGCTGGATCCGCGACTTCCTCTCCTACCTCGCCATGGAGGGCCGAACGGTGTTCGCCTCCAGCCACCTGCTGTCGGAGATGGCCTTGATGGCGCAGCAGCTCGTCATCATCGGCAACGGTCGCTTGATCGCCGAGACGACCGTGTCCGATCTGGTCACTGGTGCCACGGGCGCAGCCGTGACCGTGCGGGCTCCCCGACTCGACGAGTTCACCGTCGCCCTCGCGGGCGCGGGCGCGTCGGTGGCCCGCAAGCATGACCTGCTCAAGGTCACCGGGTGGGACACCGCCCGGGTTGGTCGGTTCGCCTTCGAGCAGCGTTACGAACTCCACGAGCTCAGCCAGCAGGCGCCATCGCTCGAAGATGCGTTCCTCGAACTCACCGCCGGTGCCCAGGAGTACCGAACCGTCTCACCTGTCAGCAACCCCTCGTCCACCACCCGCCAGTTCTCCACCATTGGGAGCCCGTCATGATCAACCAGATCCGATCCGAATGGGTCAAGATGCGCAGCGTGCGCTCGACGCTCGTCATGCTCGCCTCGGCGATCCTGCTCGCCGTCGGTGTCGCCGTGATCGTCGGCATTCAGTCGAACGACCGTATCGACACGGCCAGTGCGCTGATCGGGGTGCAGATTGCCACGATGCTGTTCGCCGTGCTCGGCGTGCAGGTCATTGGGCAGGAATACCGGTTCAACACGATCCGCCCGACGTTCTCGACCGTGTCGAGTCGCAGCCGGGTGATCGGCGCCAAGTTGATCACGATGCTCGCCTCCGTGGCGGTCGCCGGCGCAACGCTGATCGCCGGAGCCATCGGGGTCGCGGCGCTGATCGCCAAGATGCGGGGCATACCGTTCGACCTGTCGAGCGGAGACGCCACCCGGGTGATCATCGGGACGTTTGTCTCGACGCTGCTCGCTGCCTCGTTCGGGTACGGCATCGGAGCGATCGTTCGCCAGCCGATCGCCGGGATCATGATTGCCCTGATCTGGTCGTTGGTCGCCGAGCCGATCGTCAGCGGGCTGCTGCCCAAGGTCGGCAAGTGGATGCCACTATCGAGCGCCACCAACCTCGGCGGCACGGAGGTGTTGGACAACTTCCTCTCACCGCTCGCGGGTGGCCTCTACAGTGCGGCGATCATGTGCGCCCTCGTTGCCATCGGCTCCCGTCGCATCGCCACCACCGACGCCTGACCTGTCTCCGCACCCCTCCCCCCGGACGAACCGGGCCGGCATCCGCCGGTCCGGTTCGCCGCGTTCAGCTGACGGCGCGACCCGAAGCGTCCCAGTAACTGGCGCGGAGGCGCTTCTTGTCGGGCTTACCGACGGGAGTGAGGGGCACCTCGGCGACGTAGTCGATCGACTTGGGAGACTGCATCGAGCCCTTGGCGTGCTTCACCGATGATTGCAGCTCCTGCGTCAGTGCCTCGCTCGGTTCGTGCCCCGATGCCAGGACCACGACGGCCTTGACCGCCTCGCCCCACTTGTCGTCGGGCACGCCGATCACCATTGCCACCGATACCGCAGGGTGGGTGGTCAGCACGTCCTCGACCTCCTTGGGGAACACGTTGAAGCCGCCGGTGATGATCATGTCCTTGGTGCGATCGACGATGTGGAGAAAGCCGTCGTCATCGAGTCGGCCGACATCGCCGGTGTGCAGCCAGCCGCCCTCCAACGCCACCTGGGTCTCGTCGTCGCGGTCCTTGTAGCCGTGCATCACCAGCGGTCCGCGGACACAGATCTCACCCGTTTCCCCCGACGCCACCGGCTGGCACCGGCTGTCGAGCAGAGCAACGTGCATCCACGGGGTCGAGCGCCCACACGAGGCGAGTCGCGACGGTTTGGTCAGGTCGTGCTCGCCCTTCTTCAGGTGGGCGAGCACCATCGGCGCTTCGGTCTGGCCGTAGAACTGGAAGAAGATCGGCCCCCAGTGCTCGATTGCGGCCGCGAGCTTGGTGGGACTCATCGGTGACGCGCCGTAGAACACCGTCTCCAGGCTCGACACGTCGGCGGTCGCATACGAGGGGCAGGCCTGCAAGGCGTACAACATCACCGGTACAACCATCGCCGCGGTGATCCGTTTGTGTTCGACCGTACGCAGGAAATCCTCGGGATCGAACGCTTCGAGCACCGTGAAACTCCCGCCCTTGGCGAGCACCGGCGCACACAACGACATCGCCGCGTGCGACAGGGGAGTGACGACCAACATGCGTAACTCGTCGGGGAACTCCCACTCCGACAGCTGGATCATCGTCATCGCCGCCCATACCCGGTGAGGCATCAGCACACCTTTGGGTCGCCCCGTCGTGCCGCCGGTGTAGACGATCGTGGCGAGGTCTTCGGGGTGAACATCGGCGGGTACCAACGGTTGGGGATCAAACGACTTGGCCATTGCCAGGTAGTCGTCACCGACTTCGCACGGACCGAACGAGAGCAGTCGCACCGTCGGGTATTGCGCCTGCAGCTCACGGGCCCGCTCGCCGAAATGGCGGCCGTCGAAGATCAGGCACTCGCACTCGGAATCGCCGATCACGTAGGCGTGATCGTCGAGCGAACCCATCGGATGCAGTGGGGTCAGCACGCAACCGTTGATGAACGACGCGGCGATGTTCGAGAGCACCTCGGGGCGGTTCTTCGAGAGCACCGACACCCGACTGCCTTGACCAAGACCGACCGAGCGTTGGGCTTGGATCATCCGACTCGCCTGGTGGCGGACGTCGGCATACGAGGCCACGACACCACCGAGATCGAGGCACGGTTCGTCATCGCGGCGCTCTAACCACTGGGCAAGCATGTGCGGCAGCAGCGGTGTCTCGAACAGTGTTTCCATGAGGTTGGTTCCTTCTGCAGCTACGCCCAATGGATGGATCATCCCCACTCGGGAGCGAAGACGTTGTGGGGCTCGATGGGGCCTTTGCCCGCGTGGCGGGCGAGTTCGAACCGGCCGAGTTGATTCCGATGCACCTCATCGGGGCCGTCGGCGATTCGCAGCAGACGGGCCGTCGCGTATGCCACGGCGAGACCGAAGTCGTTGTTGGTACCTGCGCCGCCGAACGCCTGGATCGCCTGGTCGATGACCTGGCAGGCCATGTTGGGAACGGCGATCTTGATCATCGCGATCTCCTGGCGCGCCGCCTTGTTGCCGACCGTGTCCATCATGTGGGCGGTCTTCAGCGTGAGTAACCGACCCTGCTCGATGGCGATGCGGGCGTCGGCGATTCGTTCCAGGGTCACTGTCCGAGTCGACACTGCTCGCCCGAACGTCACCCGGTGCTCCGTGCGTCGGCACATCATCTCCAGCGCTCGTTCGGCCAGGCCGATCAGGCGCATGCAATGGTGGATTCGGCCGGGCCCCAGACGCCCCTGCGCTATCTCGAACCCCCGCCCCGGGCCGAGCAGCATGTTCGCCGCAGGAACCCGCACGTCGCTGAACGAGACCTCCGACGCTCGGTCGGGCGTGCCGTAGAAGTTGAACACCGGAAGCGGCCGCACGACGGTCACGCCTGGCGTGTCTTTGGGGACGAGGATCATCGATTGCTGCAGGTGCCGATTCGGGTTTTCGGGATCGGTCTTGCCCATCAGGATCAGGATCTGGCAACGCGGATCGGTGGCGTTCGTGGTGTACCACTTGCGGCCGTTGATCACATACTCATCGCCGTCGAGTTCAATCGACGTGGCGATGTTCGTCGCGTCGCTCGACGCCACGTCGGGCTCGGTCATCGCAAACGCCGAGCGGATCTCCCCCGCCAGCAATGGCGTCAGCCACTGGTTCTGCTGATCGGGAGTTCCGTAGCGGGCGAGCACCTCCATGTTGCCGGTGTCGGGGGCTGAGCAGTTGAACACCTCGGGTGCAAGGTGCGATCGGCCCATCACCTCGCAGAGGGGTGCGTACTCGAGATTTGTCAGCCCGGAGCCGAGGTCGCGGTGGGGGAGGAATAGGTTCCACAGGCCGGCGGCTCGGGCCAATGGCTTCAGCTCCTCGACGACCGGCCACACCGCCCATGGCCCCAGCGTCATCGACTGCTGGAAGTACCTGGCCTCGTTGGGATAAATGTGCTCATCCATGAACGCCACCAGGCGGTCTCGGAGTTCGATCACATGGGTGGGCTCGTCAAAGTTCATCCTGATTCCCTTTCGCTAACGGGTCGGTCGTCGGTAGGAGTCGAGCAAAGGTCGGTGAGTGCCGGGCGGTCACAATGGAACCTTGGGGATGGGCGGCGGGCCTTCCTTGTGCTCGCGCACATGATCGAGCCATTCGCGGCGGGATTCGACGGCGAGCGTGGCCACCGAACGAGCCATCTCCACATCGTGGTTCTCCAAGGCCCGGAGCAATTGGCGCTGGTAGGCGATCGAAATCGGCTCCAGGATCGGGTCGGAGTGCAGCCAGGTGCGCCGCACGTTGTCGCCCGCACTGTGCAGCACTCGAAGAATGTTCGTCAGCCAGGAGTTGCCGGTCGCTTCGGCGACGATGTCGGCGAACTGGTCGTGCAACTCGATGATCTCGTCGGTCCCGTGGGCCACGTCGAGCCTGGCCAGCAGGCCCCGTAGTTGCTCGAGTTGTTCGTCGGTCACCCGCTGGGCGGCGAGTGCTGCGGTCTGGGGGAAGAGGAGCCGACGCACCTCCAACACCTCATAGATACTGTCGCCGGACGCCAGATCTATGGCGAACACCATGCTGGACAGCAGATCATGCGGTTCCAAGCTGCTGACGTAGGTGCCGTCGCCACGGCGCACGTCGAGCACCTTGATATGTGAGAGGGCTTGGACCGCTTCACGCAGCGAGCCTCGCGAGATGCCGAGGGTGTCGGCGAGTTCCTGCTCGGGAGGAAGCTGGTCGCCGGCGCGGAGGCGTCCGTCGATGATCATCGCCCGAATCGTCTCGATCGCCTGACTCGTGACACTCACCCCGAAACCTCCAATGTCTGCCGCCATATGATGCCCGATCTCGCCTGTCACGGCTAACAGTTCGACATGTAGACCCTGTAGATGTGAGGCCGGTCGAAGTGGTCAAGCCCCCGGCGCGCTCAGACATAGGATGAATCTGAAATTACTGACCGACGTCAGGACTGGGGGTGAGGGCGTTGAGCAGCGACACCGAAGCGATTCGCCGAGTCATCGAAGCGTTCGAGAAGTCAAGCTGGTCCGAAATAGACGTCCGCGTCGGGTCGGTGCGCGTCCACCTTCGTGCCGGCGACGCGACCACCTCCGGATCGGTACCGGCGACGGGGCAGCGCGACGAGGCGCACGCTCGACCGGAGCCAGTACCCGCGAGTCCGGACCTCAACGAACCGTCGAACGCGACGGCGATCGCTGGCGTCGCCGCCGATGAGATCCTCGTGCGTTCGCCGTCGCCCGGAATCTTCTGGCGTTCGCCGCAGCCGGGCGCGCCGCCGTTTGCCGATGTCGGCCAGCACGTGCACTCGACTTCCACGCTGTGCATCGTCGAAGTGATGAAGTTGATGAACCACGTCAAAGCAGGAGTAGCGGGCACGGTTGTGGCGGTCTTCGGACGCGATGGCGTTGCGGTCGACAAAGACGAGCCGTTGTTCGCCATCGACACGGGGGGCCGCGCCGCGTGACACCTGGCCCGATTCGACGGGTGCTGGTCGCCAATCGTGGGGAGATCGCGGTGCGGATCATTCGTGCCTGTCGCGCCGAGGGTTTGGAGGCTGTCGTTGCAGTCAGTGACGCCGACGTCGACTCGCTTGCCGCGCAGATTGCCGACGGTGTCGTCGCGATCGGCGCGCCGAGCCCGGCATCGAGCTACCTCCGGGTCGGCCAGATCGTCGCCGGGGCGTTGCTCGCCGGGTGCGACGCGGTCCATCCGGGTTATGGGTTCCTCTCGGAGCAACCGGCGCTGGCCGAGGCATGCGCAGCCAGCGGCCTGGTCTTCGTCGGCCCGTCCGCCGATGTCATCCGCCGCGGTGGCGACAAGGTGGCGGCGCGTGAGTGCGCTCGGTCGGCCGGGGTACCGGTAGGCGCCGGCTCCGATGCTGCGATCAGCGTGGAACACGCCGCGCAGGTCGCCGGGGGTGTCGGTTTCCCGGTGCTGTTGAAGGCGGCGGCCGGTGGTGGTGGGCGGGGGATGGTTCGGGTGGCCGACGCAGCCGAGTTGGCCGAGCGCTACCCCGTCGCCTCCAACGAGGCTCTCGCTGCCTTTGGCGACGGGCGGTTGTACGTCGAACGATTCGTCGAGCGCGCCCGGCATGTCGAAGTCCAGCTGATGGCCGACGCCCACGGCCAGATCGTTCACATCGCCCACCGCGACTGTTCGTTGCAACGTCGCTACCAGAAGGTGGTCGAGGAGGCACCGGCATCGGCCGTGCCCCCGGCGATGCGGGAGCGGATCGCCGACGCCGCAGTGGCGATTGGTCGCGAGCTCGGCTACGTCAGCGCGGGCACCGTCGAGTTTCTCGTCGACCTCGACCACGACGAGTTCTCCTTCCTCGAGGTCAACACCCGGGTTCAGGTCGAGCACCCGGTGACCGAGATGGTCACCGGCATCGACATCGTGCGCGAGCAGCTGCGCATCGCTGCTGGGGCGCCGTTGTCGTTCGGTCAGGGTGATGTCGCGGTCGAGGGACATGCCATCGAGTTCCGGATCAACGCCGAGTCGCCGACGTTGGGTTTCCTCCCGTCGCCGGGTCGATTGACCACCTGGCAGCCGCCCGAGGGGCCGGGGATTCGCGTCGACACCCACGCCTTCGAGGGCTACGTTGTGCCGCCCTACTACGACTCGCTGCTCGCCAAGCTGATCGTCCACGGGGTCGATCGCGCTCGGGCCATCGAGCGCGCCGCCGCTGCCCTCGACCAGTTCGAGGTGGCTGGCGTCGAGACCAACATCGAGATGCACCGACAGATCCTCGGCCATCGCGACTTCATCGCCAACACGGTCGACACCCGCTGGCTGGAGCGGGTGTTCCTGCCCGACTTCGAACCCCACTTCGGGCGCTCTGCCGCACCCACCCCGCAAGGAGCGCACTGACGTGGCCCATATCGAGATCATCGACCAGACGCTGCGCGACGGCCAGCAGAGCCTGTGGGGCATGCGGATGAAGGTGGCCCACCTGGCCGGCATCGCCCAGGACATCGAGTCCGCTGGCTTCCGTGTCGTCGACCTCACCGGGAGCTCGATCTTCGAGTGCATGATGCGCTACAACCGGGAGGACCCGTGGGACGGCCTCGACCTGTGGCGCACCTGGTTGCCGACGTCGAAGCTGCGGTCGGGATCACGGTCGAACTGCATCGCCAAGTTCGGCCTAAGTCCCGACTCGCTGATGGACCTGTGGATTCGCACCCTGGCCAACCACGGCATCGACAGCTTCTGGATCTACGACTGCCTCTACAACATGGACAAGATGGAGCGGTTGTGTCGCACCGTCGCCACCGCAGGGTGCGAGGTCGTCCCGGCGATCATGTACGGCATCAGCCCGGTGCATACCGACGAGTGGTTCGCCCAACGGATCCGTGACTACATCGGCTGGGGCATCACCGACGCGATCTACTTCGAGGACGCAGCGGGAATCCTCACCCCCGAACGGGCCAAGACGCTGTTCCCCGCCTTGGTGGCCGCGGCCGGTGACGTGCCGATCGAGGTCCAGTGCCATAACACCACCGGCATCGCAGGGTACAACTACATGATCGGCGTCGACTCCGGCATCCGCGTGTTGCACACCGCCCCTGGCCCAATGGCTAACGGCCCGTCGCTGCCGTCGACGGAACAGACGCTGGAGAACCTGAAGTGGACTGGCCATACCACCTCGGTCGACCTCTCACGGGTGCAGCGGATCAGCTCCCACATGCGCCGGGTGGCCGAGCAAGAGGGTCACCTCATCGGCATCCCCAACGAATACACCGTCTTTCCGTACAAGCATCAGCTCCCGGGCGGAATGACGGGCACGCTCAAGGCCCAACTCGCCCAGTACAAGATGGAAGACCGATTCGAGGAGGTGCTCGAAGAGGTCGTGCACGTCCGCGCCGACCTTGGTCACCCGATCTCGGCGACTCCGTTCTCGCAGTTGATGGGGATTCAAGCAGTGCTGAACGTCGTCACCGGCGAGCGCTACGGCACGGTGCCCGATGAAGTGTTGGTCTACGTGCTCGGTCATCTCGGCGAGCCGCCCGCCCCGATCGACCCGAACGTGCTCGACCGCATGCTGTCGACCGATCGGGGCAGAGAGGTGCGGCAATGGACACCGCCGCAACCAACAATCGACGAACTCAAGGTCGAGCATGGCGACCCGACGATGTCGGACGAAGAACTGCTGCGCCGCTGCCTCGTCCCCCTCCCCGACGTCGAAGCCACCCGCGCCGCCGGCCCCGCCAAACGCACCTACGACTTCGATCTCGACCGGGTGCCCGAAGCCCTACTCGACCAGCTCATGGCCACATCGCGGGCCACCTTCGCCCACATCGAAATCGGCGAGTCATCAATGACACTTCGCCGCTGACGGGCCGGTCGTCGCGGCCAGGCGATGCAGACCCGGCTGTTATCGAGCGCCTGCCGGCTGAGCGTCATCGAGCGCTGAGCACGCTGCACATCGCCGGCAGTCGTGCGGTGTCCGGAGCGGGCGCCGCTGCTGATCCCGGGCGGTTTGAGCCTCGCAGTGGGGACCCGTGAATCAGTCGGATCGTCGCCGAGAGCGCCGGTGTCGAGTCTCCAATTCTCCATGAGGTGCAGTGGGATTCAGTCAGCGAACGGGTGTCGTTGGAGTGCATCGCGGATCAGGTCGATATGCCCGGAGTGGTGTGCGGTCTCGTCGATCATGTGGGCAAGCAGCCACCGCAGGTTCACCGGCTTCTTGTTGAATGACGGGCGCACCGCCAGCGTCTCCATTGATGCGCATGCTTCGGTGGCGGCGCGGCTCCGCTGGCACGCGATGTCGTAGAGGTCGACGATGTCCTCGGGGCAGTCGAGGTCTGCGGACCGGAAGGACCAGTCATGGGCCTCGTTGGGATCGATCGATCTCCAGGGTTCGGGAAGCGTCGACCCGAGGAGTTTGTGTTGGAACCATCGATCCTCGGTATACGCAAGATGCTTGACGATGCGCCCGATGCTCAGATCCGTAGCTGTGAGCGGTCGGGCATGTAGTTCGTCGGGTGACAGGTCGCTGGTCTGCGCGACGATGGCTCGGCGTTCCTCGTCGAGCCGTTGCGTGAGACCGACTCGCTCGGTAGCCGGCTGGAGATCGCTAGAGAACTCGTTCGACGGCACAGGTGGATTCTCTCGTAGCACCGACGCCGGCCGCAACGCTCACCGTCTCTCCTCACCCCTGCGACGGGATGGACGTGGCTCGACGCTGTTCTCATGCCAAGTGCAGCACGCCGTTCTCGCTACGGAATATTTCTGCTCGCAGCCGGGGAGCGCCTCCGCTGTGGTCTCGACGCTGGAAACGGCAGCCATCGTTGCCCGATGGTGGGCTCCAGATACGATCGAAGGTTGTCATCGGTTTCTTTCCCACGCTACGCGATGCCAATGGTTTCGAACGGGGATCGTCGGTCATTCGATCGGGCCAGTGCCCAAGGCGCAGGGTGAGTCCGACCTCGCCGGTGTTCGCTAGGGAGGTGCACGCTCGCGCCGTGGCGCGGCGGACTCGGCATGTCACGATCTATGGGTGACTCCCAACCTGCGCGGCAGCCTGTACACGGTCCTCGGCGCGGTCGGGTACGTCACCAATGATGCATGTATCAGAGCGGCGACCGACGAGGGCCTCGGCGTGTACCAGGCGCTGTTCCTGCGCGGTGTGGCGATCTCCTCGGTGTTCATCGTTGCCGCGCGAGTTGGCGGTGTGTCGGTGCGGCCATCGACGCTCGACCGTCGGGTGACCCAGCGGGCGTTGTTCGAGATGGTCTCCGTCGCCATGTTCTTCGCCGGGCTTGTGCATCTCGACTTCGCCAACGCCCAGACGATCCTGATGATCACCCCGTTCGCCGTCACCGTCACCGCCGCCATCGTCTTGAAGGAGCGGGTCAGCCCGCTGCGCTACCTGGCACTGGTCGCCGGTTTCGTCGGTGTGCTGCTCGTCGTGCGCCCGGCCACCGACGGCTTCTCTGTATGGTCGCTGATCATCGTCGGCAGTGCAGCGCTGCTGCTCGCCCGGGAGTTCGCCACCCGATCGGTGCCCGCGGAGGTCCCGGCTGTCGCCATCGCCCTTGTCACTGCGCTCTGCGTCGTTGCGTTGACCGGGGTGTTGTCGCTGTTCGGGGGCTGGCAGCGCCCAACCGGGCGGGGTGTGCTGCTCCTGGCTTGTGCCAGTGTCGCCGTGATCGTCGGATACGTCTTCGCCATCAAGAGCGTGCGTACTGGCGACCTGAGCGTGACCGCACCCTTCCGATACACGGCATTGGTGTGGGCGGTGCTCGTCGGTCGGGTCGCCTTCTCCGAGCGGATGGACGCGCTCGGTTTGATCGGCTGTGGGGTGATCATCGCGGCGGGCATCGCCAGCGCCCAGCTCGAACGCAGGGAACGCCAAACGTTCGCCGCACTCCGTCTCGAAGGGTCGGTCACCACCTCAGTCGGAAATGGATGATCGGAGATCGGAAGTGGGGTCCGATGCCGAACGCCGTCGGGGCTCGCGTGACCGAACGGCAACTCGACGACATCGACTGCGATGGCTGCGCATGAAGCCGGGCGGTCGAATGGGCGGTCAGGACGAGCGGTATCGGGCGGTTGGTCGCTCCCTTGTCGTTCTGGGATATCCGCATTGAGACTGTGGGCGGCGATCGTGCGTTTGTCGGAATTCGCCTGCGTCGCTACACCGACGATCAGCCACCACGAATTTCGACAATGCTTCCGACGGTGTCCGGCCGGATCGTCGCGAGACCGTCGATCTCGGTCGCGGTCACGCAGATGCTGCCGAGCGTGCGTTCCTCGTCGTAGGGCCATGGTCGTCCGCGGTGCATCGTGGCCCGCTCGTCCCAGATGAGCACGTCGCCGGGCTGCCACGCATGGCGGTAGATCCGATGCGGCTCGGTACAGAACGCGCTGAGTTCAGCGACGAGCGCTTCTCCGTCGTTCTGCCCGAGTCCCTCGACGGCGGCGACATGCGACGCGATGTAGAGCGCTTCTCGCCGGTTGAGCGGATTCGGCCAGATCGCCCGCCACCGTTGATCGTCGGGAAACCTGACAGCGTGCATCGTTCCCAATTCGGCGGAGATTTTCGCGCGCGAGTGGCCGATGCGGTGGCGGAACACCGCTTGAGCCGCTCGACGTTTGAGTGCCGATGGCATCTGGGCCCATGCCACCCGGGTCGACACGTACTCGGTCTCGCCGCCGGATGAGGGCAGCACACGAGCGGCGAGGATGTTTGCCAGCGCGGGAGTAGGCAGGAACGTTGAGTCGGTGTGCCACAACTGGTTGGCCATCAGGTTGAGAGTGTGCAGGCTGTCGGCTTCGGAGACGGTGCCGTCGTGAAGACGATTCGAGACGTTGTCCATCCTGGGAGCCGGACCGTTCTTGCCGAACGAGCGATCCTCGATCGGCCCGAACAATGCGCCGAGTCGCAGGTGGGCTTCGTCATCGAGATCTTGGCCACGGAACAACAAGACGGAGTGTTCCTCGAACGCGGCGCGGATGTCGGGATATTGGAACGTCGCGCTGACAGAGCGAAGGTCGACGTCGATGATTTCAACACCGAACGTCGGGTGCAGTTGTCTGGTCTGGAGCGGAGCGATGCCGTTCATCGGCCGCGACACTAGTCAGCGGCCGGACCCCTGCTGCGAGGACGCAACGTCGGCCGAGGCATTGGCCCCATGCTCGGCGAGCTTCCATGATCGCACGGTCTCCAGCACTCTGTCGACGACGTCGTCGTCCAAGAAGCGCTGCGGCGGGCACAGAAAACCGCCAGCAGCCCGAGCCGGTTGAGCAGCGCTGTGGTGACCCGAATACCTCTGTCCGCATCAAGCAGGCGATGCAATCGCACTAGATTCGACGTCTGTGGCTGGGTCGATTGGCAACGTTCATCGGGCGTTTCGGGCGTTCTGGCATCCGGTTGCCTGGTCAACCGAGGTCAGCGGCACGCCGGTGGCCACCACGTTGCTCGGCGAACCGTTGGTGGTGGTGCGCGATTCGAGCGGAGCGGTTCGGTGTTTCCACGACGAATGCCCGCACCGGGGCGCGCCCCTCAGTCTCGGCCGTTTCGAACTCGATGAACTGGTGTGCCCCTTCCACGGCTGGCGCTTCGGCACCGACGGTGTGGCGACGTGCATTCCGGCGCTCGGTACAGATGCGGTGATCCCGCCGCGGGCGCGGCTTGGCCGTCCTGCGGATGTGTCCGAGCGCCATGGCATCGTGTGGGTCGCGCTCGAGTCGCCGCGTTTGGCGATTCCAGAGTGGCCTGACGGTGACGATCCGACGCTCGGGGCGATGAAACCGCCTGCACATACCAGCGCAGCGCTCGCCGCATATCAGACCGACAATCTGCTCGATGCCAGCCACTTCCCGTTCCTGCACAATGTCCTCGGCAACCGTAATGCGCTGATCGGTGAATTTGAACTTGTCGATCACCATGACTTGGGTTTCACCACCACACTGCGCAAGCTGGGCCACGACGGTGTCGAAACGGAGGGCTGGCTGCGGTACACGCTCGCTGCACCGTTCACCGTCTTGCTGCGCAGCGAAGAGCCGGACGGCTCACTGCGTACATCGTTCTTTCAGGCCATCCAACCAATCGACGAGCGCACAACTCGCATGTACTTCCTGATCCGGGTTCAGCACACCGATCCCGCGGTGCTCGCCGAGATGCAGGCGGCGGAGGAGGACGTGCTCGCCGAGGATCATCGGATGACCTCAGCGCAACGGCGTGACGGAATCCACCTTGTCCGTGGACCCGATCTACACGTGCGTTCGGACTACAACGGCATGCTCTATCGCCGCGCGCTGCGCCGCCTGATCGACAGCCGGTGCATCACGAACACATCAGATGCTCCCCCGCCCGGTATCGGGCCCCAATAGCGGCGGCCGGATCTCGCCGACCAAGCCGGCACGACCGACCGCCGTCGGTGCTCGCGATATGAGCGGGCTTCTGGCCATGTCAACCGCACTGAATCCGGCTCCTCTGTCAACTTGGTGGGTTCAAGGGGGGCAGTTTGGGACGTCTTGCGGCTGGTGGCCGTGTGCGTGACCGGGTTTCGCCCGGGACCGGTTCTTGGTTGAGGCCACGCCTTGAACCCGCCGCCACAGTATTCGACGCGGCAGCCGGTCGTGGCGGGTGGGGCTTCACTCGGGGTGTGGCCGCTGATGGTACGCGATCGCCGACACCGAACACCCCGGAACTTTCGCGTTCAGAACGTTCAGACCCAGCAATACATCGTTGCGGGCATTCAATACGATGCGGTCATCACGTGCGAAACGGCGCCGATCGACCGAACACGGACGCTGTGGAGCATGCGAGGATTCCGGCCGCCCAGGTCACCCAATGCCCGCAGCGCCTGCAACTTCGAGTTGACACGAGCACCGATGATGAACACAACGAAGTCGCCTTCGATCTCAGCGGTCCAGCGCCCGGCATTGATCTCTGCCATCTTGCCTCCTGCCCGTGCAGCCTGATCCCTCGCGACTCAGCCGATGCACGCACGGGCCGATATCCCCGAGATATATCACGCTGGACATGATCCTGCGGCGGCTCTTCTGGAACGGTCTGTCACCGTGTGGTTCTGCGCGAACTAGACTTCTTTTATGAGCGCTCGAGAGGTGGTAGACAGGTTCGGAGCGGCGTGGGCGGAACACGATCTCGACAAGGTGCTGTCGATGATCACTGACGACTGTGTGTTCGACGCGACCGGTCCCGCGCCGGATGGTACGCGTTGTGTCGGACGCGATGCGATACGTGTTGCGTGGAAGCCGATCTTCGACGACGCCACCAGCGTGTTCGATGTCGAGGAAACCATTGACGCCGGGGATCACGTTGTCGGGTTGTGGCGGTACTCGTGGGCGGACGGTCACATACGCGGCGTGGATGTCTTTCGTGTGCGCGACGGACTGATCGCCGAGAAACTTTCGTACGTGAAGGGGTGAACGTGAACCCGGACGCGACCCGCGGTACGACGATCGACTCGCTGCATCGCCGGGCCCTCGCATCGACCCGCAGATTCGTCGTCGGCATCGAAACGGGCCAATGGACCAACCCGACACCGTGCGCCGACTGGGATGTCACCGCTCTCGTCAACCATGTCGTTGCCGGAAACTGGTGGGCGGCTGAACTCGCCGGCGGCCATACCATCGCCGACGTCGGCGATCGACTCGACGGCGACCAACTCGGCGCCAACCCCCTTCGGGCCTACGACGAATCGGCGCGGGCCGCCGCACTGGCGTTCGAGGCACCTGGTGCGATGGAAGCAGCGTGCGCTGTGTCCTACGGCCCGGTTCCGGGTTCGGTCTACGCCGGTCACCGTTTCATCGATGTTTTCGTGCACGGCTACGACATCGCTGCCGCCACCGGACAGGACCCCGAACTCGACCCTCAACTTGCCGAGGCCTGTTGGGAAGTTGTCGAGCCACAGATCGCCGCGTTCCGTGCCAGTGGCATGTTCGGATCGGAACCGCCCGGACCATTGCCGACCGATCCCCAGCATCGGCTACTGGTCGCGCTCGGCCGCTTCGGTCAGATCTGACGACAGAGCGATGCCAAGCTGCTCCGAGCGTGCTAAGCGGCGGTGGCTAGCCAACGCTGTCGGTGAGCGCGATATTGGCGGTATGTCGCCGACGCCGACCGTGACGGGTGCGCCGGTTCCCGTACGGGTCGAGTGACGGTCGCGGTGAGCGATATCACGTGCCCGATCTTCGGTTGTCGATGGTGAGTCCCGCTGCGGCGCGTGGGGATCGTCGTCGCTCACAGCGACCCCGCCGGTTTGTCGCTGGGGAGAACCGGGCGTCTGATGGTCCGCCTCACGGGGACTGGTCAGGATTGGACCTGGCGAGTAAGTTGCGCATACAGACCAGCGCGTAGTAGGCGGTGGCAGCCCTTGTGAACGGTCTATGGGCGGACTCAAACATGTGCGTTCGGTGCGGTCAACAGCGCCGCCGCAAGCCGATGCTACGTTTGAAGTTGTCGGCGAAAAGGGTATTGGGCAGTTGCTCGTCAGACTGACGTCGCCACCTCCACCGCCGAAGGAACGCCATGAGTAACGAATCCACGCAACCGTTCAACATCAACGAAAACAGCGGACAGCCGTCGCACCGACCGGAGCATGACAAAGCACGAGAGGAGATCGACGCGAAGCTCGAAGACGAAAAGGCTGAGCCCATTACGCCCTCCGACACCATCGGGCCGTTGGCGACCGAGGATAACCACCACGCCTGACTACCTGGCCTGCCGTACGGCTGGATCGATGCCGGGGCAGCTGCGATTCCTCCTCGTAGGCGGTGGCGCGTCTACCAACGGGAAAGAACCGAACCCGCCTGCACTCGCCCGAAGTCGCGCGCCGTCAAGGGTGTCGGGGTGTCTCATGGCGGGTCGCCTCGCGTTCACCGAGTCAAACATCCGACGTTAAGGTGCGCCGGGAGTAGGCGCCACCGGAGGTCGGTGGGTGCTCAAGAGCCACAGCAAGTCCGGCGGTTCGTGCCGCTGAGACGTCAGACCGATGGGGGATCACGTCTCGTGACAACGTACGAGTTCGACACCACGCTCGATCCGGATTATCCGGTGCTGACCCGGGGCAACGCGGGTGAGATCATGCCCGACATCGTGTCGCCGCTGTCGGCGACCGTGTTCTTCCCGCCGCTCGAGCGGGCCTGGCGACGCTCGTTCAACGAGACGTGGGACGTGATGGACTGGCCGGATTGCCCGACCACGTTCGCCCCGATCGTCGGCGGGCGGTTCTACATCAACATCTCGGCGTTCCGGCGGCTTGCCGATCTCACGCCCGGTACCAGCCCCGAGGACATCGACCGCACCCTGTTCTCTGCCGGAGGGATCAAACTCGACCCGTACGTGGCCCCCGTCGAAGCCGACTATGCCGGTCGTGGCGAGCGGGTTGCCGCGGCCACGGTCGCGCTGCTCGAACACCCGCCGATCGAGCGCGTCGCGGTCGAACACGCGGCAGCCCAGGCCCGTCGGGTCGAGGGTCGTGTTGGTCGGGCGGGTGGTTCGAACGAGGAGCTCCTTGCCCGGTTCGAGTTGCTGCAGCCGTTCATGGAGGCCGACTTCGTCACGTTGTTCATGGGCTCGTCGGTGAGCCCGGTAGCCCTTGGCTCGTTGCAGGCCGGACTTGTCGGGGTCTACGGCGACGAGGGCTACGAGCTCGGGCGTCAAGCCGTGATGGGCATTGGCGGCATCGAGTCGGCCGACGCGGCCCGTGCCGTCGCATCCCTCGCCGGGCTCGACGGTGAGGCGTTCGAGGAGGCGTTCAGCCAGGTGCTCGACCAGTACGGGTTCCGCGGCGTCAACGAGTGGGAGATCGCCGCGCCGTCGTGGGAGATCCGGCCCGACGTGTTGCGGCGAGCGGTCGCAGCCGTTCGAGGGGGCGGAGCGCCTCGCGACCCCGACTCCACCCGCCGCGCGGCGCTCGCCCGGTTCGACACCGATGGCGTGCGGGGGACGTTTCCCGAACTCGACCTGTGGCTCGATCGCTGCCGGGACTGGTTGGGAATTCGGGAGCGGACGAAGGCGACCTGTGTGCTGACGATCAACGAGATGCGGCTCGACGCGCTCGAGATCGGACGTCGCCTGGTTGTGGCCGGAGCGTTGGAATCGGCCGATCAGATCTACTTCCTCACCTTCGACGAGTTCCGCGCCGCGGCTGGCAGCGGCGCCGTCGACATCGATCGCGTCCACGCCCGGCAGGCCGCCAAGGCCGAGATGCTGCGCTACCAGGAGCCGTTGTTCGCCGTCGCCGGAGACATCCCGCCGGTCGAGGAATGGCCGCTCATCGGCGCCTTCGTAAAGGGTGACACTGCCGACGAGATCACTGGTGCGCCCGGCAGTCCTGGCATTGCGACCGGTCGGGCCCGTGTGGTGATGGACGCCTACGCCGACGAGCCGCCCGAGCCCGGTGAGGTGCTCATCGCCCCGATCACCGACCCGGGGTGGATGCCACTGTTCGTCGGCGTAGTCGCGGTGGTCGCCGAGATGGGCGGCGAGCTCAGCCACACGATGATCGTTTCGCGCGACCTCGGCATCCCGGCGGTGGTCGGCGCAATCGGTGCCACTACGGCGATCCGTACCGGCGATCTGATCGAAGTCAACGGGTCCACCGGCGTGGTGCGCATTTTGGAGCGAGCATGAGCATCAGCTTCGATTTCACCGGACGCACCGTCCTCGTCACCGGCGGGGCTCGCGGCATCGGCCGGGCCCTCAGCCAGTTCTTTGCCGGTGCCGGCGCGACGCTGGCCGTCGCTGACGTCGATGCCCAGGCGCTCGCCGACGTGGCGTCCGAACTGCCGGGCACGATCCCGTTACAGATCGACGTTTCCGACTCCGCATCTGTCGCCGCCGGAGTTGCCGATGTGCTCGGCCGGACCGGCCGGATCGATATCGTCGTCAACAACGCCGGCATTCTGCGCGACCGCGTCGTCTGGAAGCTCACCGACGCCGACTGGCAGGCCGTGCTCGGCGTGCATCTCACCGGCAC
Source organism: Actinomycetes bacterium (assembly GCA_031398525.1). Classification (GTDB taxonomy): domain Bacteria; phylum Actinomycetota; class Acidimicrobiia; order Acidimicrobiales; family Ilumatobacteraceae; genus JANMJD01. The sequence goes on from JANNNL010000506.1 coordinate 24,026, forward strand.
TTTCAACATGACCCGCGCCGTGGTCCCGGTGATGCGTGAGAAGGGCTACGGCCGGATTGTTAACGTGACCTCGTACACCGGGCTGCACGGCAACGTTGGCCAGTCCAACTACGCCGCAGCCAAGGCGGGGATCATTGGCTTCACGCTGACGACGGCCAAGGAGCTGGCCCGGTTCGGGATCACGGTCAACGCCATCTCTCCCAACGCCGAGACCGACATGGTCGCCTCGATCCCCGAAGAACGGCGCGCCGAGCTACAGGCTCAGATCCCGATCGGCCGCTTCTCGGCCCCATCGGAAGTCGGCCCCGCCGTCGGCTTCCTCGCCTCGGAGCAGGCCGCCTACATCACCGGCGTAGTCCTCCCCGTCGACGGCGGCCTGTCGATCTAACCCCAGCCGGGTGAGCCTTCGACCAGTCGGAGCGAGCCTCAGACCAGCCGGATGACCACGAAGATGATCAACACCACTGAAAGGGCGGCAATCGCGATCGCCGCAGGCCCATCCCCGCTGGCTCCGGCACGCTCAACGCGCTGACGCTTCTCGCTCATGTCCTCGTCCGTTTCGTTGGAGTCGTTATCGCTGATCCTCTCACGACGGTCAAGGAACCGGCCGAGTTGGGAATCGGGCTTCAAGTTGTGCGGACGCGATTCGAGCGATGAGGCGGTGAACGATAGCGGTGGCTTCCCCCACCTCGGTGACCATGAAGGCCATCTCGGTGGCCATGGTGTGATACTCGCCGATCCATGTCGGGAACGGTATGGCTGAGTGATAGCGCAGGCACGTGGTCGATATCGGCATTCATGCCGGCTTCGGTGGCGACGATCTCGAACGGGACGGTGATGATGGGTTTGCGGTAGGCGATCTCGATCTCATACCGCAGCGCGCCAGTGTCTCGGACTGGCTCGATTGGAGTGCGAACGGGGGTCGCCACGGTGCGACCGTCACTGGCAATGAGCTACGCGTACGTCAACCCGGCCATCGCCGTGATTCATCGGCGCGCTGATCGCCGATGAAGTCGAGACCCGTAACCTGATGATCGCCTTGCCGATCATCATCCTTGGCGTCGCCATCGTCACCCGCTCCCGAGCAGGTTCACACAGCTGACTTCGCCACCAAAGTCTCACTGTGGGATAGTGTTTAGCTCAGTTCAGGCACAAACAGTGAGATTCGACTTGAACATACGTTCGTGATCGGGTAAAGTGACGGTCATGCGGGTGGCCGAAGCGGTGGCGTTGATTCAACGGGTCGATGCTGTTCGGCATGCCTCGAACGACCTCGCCTCGGTGCGCCAAGCACTGGCAGGCGTGGCCCAGTTGCGGGGCTGGCTCGATGGGTGTGAGGCCGATCTGGCCGCGGCGACGATCGGTCGGGTGCCCGTCCCAGCCAAGGAAATCGCCGAGGCCGCCAAGATCAGTCAGCGGGCCGCCGAGCGGATGATCGAGCGACACGTCACCGCCGACGACGTGCCGAGCTTTGGTCAGGCGCTCACCGAAGGCGACGTCTCGGGCGGGCACGTCGATGTGCTTGCCGCCGGCATCCGATCGCTTGAACCCGCCGAACGTTCGGGGTTTCGCCAGCATGCGGCTGGGCTGGTCGGGCAGGCGAAGTTGTCCACGGTCGAGGAGTTCCGAGCGCTGGTGCAGGCCGAGGCGCGGCGCTTCTCCGCCGACCACGGCGAGGCGCGCCTGGCGCGCCAGAGGCGGGCGTGTCGGTTGCGTACCTGGGTCAGTCCGTCCGATGGGATGTGGAAGCTCTCGGGCTCGTTCGACCCCGAGACTGGGCTGGCTCTCCACGGTCGGCTCAGCGCGGCGATGTCACGACTGTTCCACCAGTCGGTACCCGACGATGCCCCCGATGATCCGCGCTCACGCCCTTCTCGCCCTCACCGCTGGTTCGGTGGTCGGGTCCGCGACCGGGCGCGCCGAGATCATCCCTGTCGTCCACGTCTCGGCCCCGGGAGCGCAGACGAACTCGACCCCCGAGTCGAGTTCATCGAGTTCGTCGACCGTTTCAGCACCGCCGCCCGCGACGCAACGATTCGCGAGTGAGGCAGCAGCCGCCGAACCCGATGGCGCTGGCCGATGTCGGCCCCATCGGGACACCTCGACGCGGCACCATCACGGGGGCGAGCCACCGCCACACGTCGAATGGGGCATACCGGTCGAGCTGCCGTGGAGAGTGTTGCGTCAACTGTTCGAGAACGGAGCCGACACTCCGGCGGTCGTTGTATGCGACGGCGTGGTGCTGCACGCGCCCGGTGAGATGAACCTCGGTAGAGCTACGCGTCTCGCCAGTCGCGCCCAACGGCGGGCGCTGCGGGCGTTGCACCCATGCTGCGCCGTGCCGGGCTGCACCGTCGGATTCGACCACACCCAGCCGCACCATGTCATCTGGTGGGAGCACGGAGGCGCGACCGACCTCGACAACCTGGTTCCGCTGTGCTCGCGTCATCATCACCGCGTCCACGAAGGCGGATGGCGCGTCCACCTCAACTCGCACCGCGTCCTGACGATCACCTACCCCGACGGATCCGTCGAGTCAACCGGACCGCCGCGACCTCGCAGCAGCCGACTCGCCGCTTGACGGTCGGCGCAATCCCGACCGGCGTCCCACATCCTCCGGCGGCGGTCGCGATCGCTGTCGTCGCCCAGGGAGGCGAGGGAGCGACTGGCATCGCGTTCGGAGGTTACGTGGTCGAGGCTCGCCCGGCGGTTCAGCTCGCCGATGCGCTGCCGCCGCGAGTCGTCGCGCACACGATCCACCGCGCCCGCTGGAGGTTATGTCCCGATGGTGCATAGCTCGCCGCTTCGATCAACCGGCGAATCAGATCGTCGGGAATGGGGTCGGGTCGCAGACGGCGCATTGCCCGGCACGTCGACATCACATCGAACAGGTCGGCTGGGGACTGATCACTCATTGGTTTGGTCCACCTCGATCATCACGAAGTAAGCACAAAAGCAGACTCGCCACACCCCGGAGGATGTGGCGAGTCCGAAGCAATGATGGACGGTGAGGGTCAGGGGGCCTTGCCGTTGGCGAGGTCGCCGACGTCTTCGAACTCGGTGGTCAGCGGCACGATCTTGCCCTTGTC
>JANNNL010000561.1:0-2181 GCA_031398525.1 Actinomycetes bacterium
GTCCCATCGATCTCGGTGTCGTTCGCGGAGGTGGCAGAGGTCGCGGCGGCCAACGTCGGGGCCGATCGCAAGGCGCACGAGGGTGTGCTGCAGGGAACCGCGGCGTTCGATGGCGGCGAGGGAGGCTGGTCGATGGCGACCCACGTCTGCTGGGTCGAGGTAGACCTGGAGACCGGGTTCGTCACGATTCCTCGTTACGCCGTGGTCGAGGATTGCGGCGAATTGATCAACCCGGCGATCGTCGAGGGTCAGGTGCGGGGCGGCGTCGCCCAAGGAATTGGCGCGGTGCTCTACGAGAAGACCGCGTATGACGACCAGGCCAACTTTCAGGCCGGCACGTTCATGGACTATCTGATCCCCACGTCGATGGAGATCCCCGAGATCGAGATCCACCACATCGAGACCCCGTCAGCGATCGAGGCGAACTACCGCGGGGTCGGAGAAGGCGGCATGATCGGTGCCCCCGCCGCCCTGACCAACGCCATCGAAGACGCCCTCGCCCACCTCGGTGTCACCATCACCGAACAACACCTACCCCCCACCCGAATCCTCGAACTCGCCGGTGTCATCCCGACCCGGTGCGGAACAACACGGCGTGCCGGGCCAGGTCTCCGAGTTCGATGAGCACCGACGGCTTGATTGATTCCATCCCGCGGCAATCAATGCACACGGCGGGTACTCCGCCGATCCGTTCAAGCGGCAGCCCAGCCAGGTCGTGCCCGTCGGCGAACCGGTGGAACGGCGTGTCGAGATATGTGCCGGTGTTCGACCACATGGTGATCATTCCGATGGTGAACGTGACCTCTTCGCCATAGATCGCCTGCGCCGCGTCGCGATCGAGGTGATCGAACATGTGCGGTGTCGGCCGCCCCGGGTAGGTGTGCAAACCCTCGGTGATCGTGTGGCTGAGATCGATCAGGCGACCGGATGGAGTCGGGTGCGGCATCCTCCCAGCCTTGCCGATCCTCAGCGCATCGACGGGTGAGTTGTCGCTGACGTTGGAGGACCACCTCGACGATGGTGTGACGATGGTGTTCGGTGTCGTCGTCGATGGCTTCGGTCAGTGTTTGAGGAGTCGGGCGATCGCCGCGGAGGCCTCGTCGATCTTGGCCGTGGCGTCGGGTCCACCGACTTCCATGGCGTGGGCGACGCAGTGGCCGAGATGGTCGTGGAGCAGGCCGATGGCGACCTGTTGGAGCGCTTTGGTGACCGCGGCGATCTGGTCGAGGATGTCGATGCAGTAGCGGTCCTCGTCGATCATTCGGGAGATACCTCGAACCTGGCCCTCGACCCGGGCGAGCCGTTTGATGATGGCGGGTTTTTGCATGTCGTAGGCGGCCATCGTCATGTCTCCGAGTTGGGGGTGGAACCGGTGTGGGGTTGGAAGCGGAAGAGTCGCAGGCTGTTGCCGACGACGAACACGCTCGACAACGCCATTGCCGCGCCGGCGAGCATCGGGTTGAGCAGGCCGGCCGCTGCGAGCGGGAGTGCCGCAACGTTGTATGCGAACGCCCAGAACAGGTTCCCCTTGATCGTGTTGAGCGTTCGCCGGGACAGCCGGATGGCGTCGACGGCCGATCGCAGGTCGCCGCGAACGAGGGTCAGGTCACTGGCCTCGATTGCGGCGTCGGTTCCGGTGCCCATGGCGAGTCCGAGGTCGGCTTGAGCCAAGGCGGCGGCGTCGTTGACCCCGTCACCGACCATCGCCACGACCCTGCCTTCGTCTTGCAGGCGACGAATGACATCGACCTTCTCGGTCGGGAGCACCTCGGCGATGACCTCATCGATCCCGACGACCGCGGCGACGGAGCGGGCGGCGCGGTGGTTGTCACCGGTCAGTAGCACGGGGCGCAGCCCGAGCGCACGAAGTTCCCGGACGGCTTGCGCCGATGTGTCCTTGACGGTGTCGGCGACGACGAGCATGCCGCGCGGCGTTCCGTCCCATCCGACGAACACCGGCGTCCGCCCGGCCGCCTCCGCGTCGTCACGGGCCCGTTGCAGATCGTCGTCGAGGTGCAGTGACCAATCCTCGAGAAACCGCTCCCGGCCGACGACGACTGCGTGCCCGTCGACGATCCCGCGGACGCCGAGCCCTCCGGTACTCGCACACGACTCGACGACCTCGAGTGTCATACCCCGCGCCCGGGCTCCGTTGGCGATCGCTTGGGCGATCGGATGTTC
>JANNNL010000571.1:0-7130 GCA_031398525.1 Actinomycetes bacterium
CCCGACGATCACGGCAATCGTCATCGCAACGACGCCCAGACCAATCCCCGAGACAACCAAGCGACGCCGACGAAAGTTGGCGACCCGCTCCTCCGGCGTCAGCTCGGGACTCGCCTCGGGCCCCGGCATCGATCGGGGATCTGGTCGGTGCCCTCGTGACACACCGATGCCGCTCCGGACAGAGCGGTGGGGCTGCTCGACCGACACCTCAGCCAGGCTACCGGCCGACCGTCGACGGGTCGGCGACCCGCACATTGCAGTGAGCGGTCGCAGGCGGAGCCACGTCGAGGGCCGGGTTGTGGTCGAAGAATCCGACGGGACGCAGATGGAAACCGACCTTGACGACCGGCATCACCGGCCAGTCTTCGAGCCGCGGGAAATGGTGAGCGCCGAGCACGTACCAGATCACCACATCGGTATCGACGAGCGGTCGGTCGGTTGCCATCCACTGCGTCAAGCCTTCGTCGGGCCCGGACTGATTGGGATACTCCCCGGCGGGGTACCGCTCGTCACGACGGTATGGCGTCACCCACAGTTGATGGTCGAGCATCCTCGCTCGCACCCGCACCGATGATCCCGGTTGGGCCATCGGACGGACGGTTTCGCCGGGCATCAGTTCATACGCCACCGGGTCGCCGATACGGTTGGCCCGAGCCGGGTTGATCACCCGGAACCGCCGTGCCGATTCCGCCGACACATCGCACTGCGCGGACGATTCACGCTCCAGCCGCGTGGCGACCTCGCGGAACGCGGTGCCGTCGGGGTTGTCGGGCCCCCACGGGTCCCCAACGTATTCCACCTGGTAAACCGCATTGTCGACACCATCGATATCCAGATCAAGCCGGGCACAAAAGAAGTGCTGATGGGCGCTGGTGACGAACCCGTCACCCAGCGGCAGCGAGTGCGGCGACCTCGCCGAACCTGGTGCAACTCCGGCCGTGTGGACAATGCCGGTCAACTTAGCCTCGAACTGCCACGAGCCATCCTGGTGGAAGTACCAGAAGTAGCCGTACTCATAGTTGCCGACGGTCGTAAAGGTCGAGAGCACCAACCGACGCGATCTCGCCCGATCGACTCGACCCGTATAGTGCGTGTGCTTCCACAGGATGTTGTCGTCCTCCTCGTGGATGCAGATCGCCTGGGGAATCACCTCGGGCGTCCCGTCGAGTGCGTTCGAGACGACATCGAGGTAGCGGATTTCGCCGAGGCAATCACAGCCGAGGGACAATGAGTTGACCAGCGGGCCGAGCCCGTACTCGCCGGTATCGAACACGTTTTTGAAGTGCACCGTCGGATTCGGATCGCCGTAGGGGATGACCAGCTCGGCGATCGAGGCCCGGTGACAGATCTGGCGCCTCAATCCGGCGTCGTGGTAGGCCACATCATGCAGCACCAATCCCTCTCGGGGATGGAAGCCGACGATGATCTCCCACTTCTGCCAGGTGAGACGGCGATCGTCGTCGATGGTGAAACTCGGTCCCTCCGGTTGGGTGATGACGAGCGGTTTGAGGTCGTCTCGGTACGGGGCTCCCCCGCCATCGTGATATGGCCACGACCGACTCGGTGGAGAAGTCCCGGGCGCATGATCGTCGAGACGAATCACCTCCATCGCGTTCAGGTCTACGACCGCAACCAACCCATACAGCGGTCGGGCGTATTGGTTGTCGACCTCGTCGGCCGTGCCCAGCCAGGCAATTGCCCGCACCAGGCGCCGGCCTCGCTCCTCGAATGAACCGGCCGACCACGCCTCGACGTGCACCAGTGACGGGTTATCAATGCCCCGGGCGGCCAGCGCTGCGATATAGCGCGGATCGGCGCGGACAACCTCGCCGGCCAGGCAGAACTCCTCGGCGTGGACCGCCGGCTGGACATCGGGGGCGAGCACCACATGACGGACGACCCGCCCGCGGGACAGGTCGACCACCGCCTCCATGCCTCGCCCCGCGTCACAATCGATGAACACGACGAACGCCTCGCGGGGAGGGCATGTAGCGCTGTGGTCGCGCCAGGCAAGGTAGTCGGCCTTGTCCGGTTCACGGGTTTCGATCGAGGCAAACCTCAACCGCGGTCCCAAGCCGTCGAGTGAACGTACCGCGGCGGCCGCCGTTGCGGTCTCCTCGACCGACAGCGGTGCCAGGGGATGCGGGCTCAGGCTGCTCCCCCGGTCGACGTCGAGAGCTTCAGGTACTCCTCGCGGGCCTTGCGATGCCCCTTCGCGCCGCCCTTGAGCATTCCTCCGGTGCGGACCTCTTTGACGATGTCTTCGAGCCGCTCGAGCAGCCCATGGATGTCGTCGAGCGGTTCGGCATCGCTGACCCGTTGGACGGCTTCAAGCACCTTGCCGAACTCCTTGCGGAACTGCTCGTACTCGCTTACCAGTTCTTCGTGCGCCTGCTGGACTTCATCTTTGGCCATTTCCGCACGGTAGCCGCTCGTTCACTCGACATTCAGCCCACGCGACCCTTTACAGTTTGTACAGCCCGCAACGACGCGGGCATCTGGCGCGATCACCAGCGATCCCCAGAGTGCTATGGAAGTAGGATTTCACATGGCCTTGGCCGAACGGTTGGATCGACTCGGAACCGAGACGGCGTTCGCGGTATCGCTTGCCGCCGCCGAGTGGGCAGCACAAGGTAATCGGGTCTACCCGTTTCACCTCGGTGATCTCAACCTTGCCACTCCGTCGAACGTGGTGCGAGCAATGGACGCAGCGATCGCGGCCGGCAAGACCGGATACTGCGCAGCGGCCGGAATCCCCGAGCTGCGCGCCGCGCTCGCCGACGACATCGGCTCGCGCCGCGGCCTGACCTACGACCCCTCGCAAGTCGTCGTGCAGCCGGGCGGCAAGCCGGTGATTACCAAGTTCATCCAGGCGGTAATGAACCCGGGCGACGAGGTGCTCTACCCGAACCCGGGCTACCCGATCTACGAGAGCCAAATCGAGTACTTCGGCGGAGTCGCCAAGTCCTACGGCTACCTGCCGACATCGACCGGCTTCGCCATCGATCTCGACCACATCCGTTCGATGATCACCCCCCGGACCAAGGCAATTATCTACAACGACCTACAAAACCCGATCGGGGCCGAGTCGAGTGACGCCGAGCGCGAGGCGATCGCCGAACTCGCCCAGGCTCACGACCTGTGGGTGCTGTCCGACGAGGCGTACTTCGAGATGCGCTACTCGGGCACCTCGAAGTCGATCGCGTCGCTACCGGGCATGCAGGAACGCACCGTCATCCTGTACACGTTCTCGAAGAAGTTCGCGATGACGGGCTGGCGCCTCGGTGCGGCCGTTGGACCGGTCGACTTCGCGGCAATGGTCGCCAAGCTGAACACCAACGACGAATCGTGCACCACCCATTTCGTGCAGCACGCCGGCGTCGAAGGCATCCGCGGCGATCAGACCGAATGCCTGGCGATGCTCGACGTGCTCAAAGAGCGCCGCGACACCGCCGTCGACATCATCTCGACGATTCCGGGCATGACCGTCAGTCGTCCGGAGGCGACGTTCTACCTGTTCCCCGACGTGACCGACTCGATGACGCGGATGGGTTTCGACGACGTCGCCCAGTTTGCCACGGCCGCACTGCACGAGACCGGGGTGTCGTTCTGCACCCGCCGTCACTTCGGCCGCCCCCAGCCCGGCGAGCAGCGCAACTACATCCGCTTCGCCTACTCAGGCATCTCGACGGCCGACATTCGCGAGGGTCTCGGCCTGCTCAGCCAATGGATCGAGGCCGCGTCATGAGCCGAGTGGTGGTGACTGGACGCATCCCACAGGCGGGGCTTGACATGCTGCACGCTGCGGGGCACGACGTGTGGGCGTGGGACTCGGCGACGCCGATCTCACGGGCGGAACTGCTCGAGGCCGTCGCCGGAGCCGACTCGATCGTCACGCTGTTGACCGAGAAGGTTGACGCCGAACTGCTGCAGGCCGCCGGACCGCACCTGAAGGTCGTCTCGAATGTCGCCGTCGGCTACAACAACATTGACGTCCCGGCCTGCCGCGACCACGGGGTGATCGCTACGAACACGCCCGGCGTGCTCACCGACGCCACCGCCGACATCGCGCTGGGGTTGATCCTGATGGTCACTCGGCGACTCGCCGAGGGCGAGCGGGTCCTGCGGTCGGGTGAGCCGTGGCAGTGGGGCATGTTCTACATGCTCGGCACCGGCATCCAGGGCCGTCAGCTCGGGGTGGTTGGCATGGGTCAAATCGGTGCGGCCACGGCCCGACGGGCCAAGGCGTTCGGCATGACGGTCGCCTATTCGAACCGCAGCGAAGCCGATGCCGAACTCGTCGCCGAACTCGACGTCACCCGAATGAGCATGGACGAACTGCTGGCCACCAGCGACGTCGTCTCGCTGCATTGCCCGTACTCCCCCGCCACCCATCACCTCATCGGGGCCGAGCAATTCGCCGCGATGAAGACAACGGCGTATCTGATCAACACGGCACGCGGTCCGGTCGTTGACGAGGCGGCGCTCGTGGATGCCCTGATCAGCGGGCAGATCGCCGGTGCTGGGCTCGACGTGTTCGAAAACGAACCGGCCATTCACCCGGGCCTCATCTCACTCGACAACGCGGTGATCATCCCCCACCTCGGCTCAGCAACCATCGAAACTCGCACGGCGATGGCGGCATTGGCGGCGACCAACGCGTTGGCCGTGCTTCGTGGTGAGTCTGCTCCGAATCAAGTCACCTGAATCATTCTCGACTCTGGGCCGAGATCAGATCTACACAACCAACTACCCTGCGTAGCGAGATGCGGGCGCTGATCGTCTTTCACGGAAATCGCGAGTCGGTCATCGGCGGCGAGGTGATGAACGCGGTCACCTCGACCCTCGATCGCAACGGCCATCACGTCGACGTCATCGACCTGCTCGACTCATCATTCGAACCGGTGATGACGTCGGCCGAACGTCGGGCGTACATGACGAGCGACCCGATCTCCGACCCGGTAGTGCAGCACTATGCCGAGTTGGTCAGCCAGGCCGAACTGTTGATCTTCGTGTACCGCAGCCGGCTGACGACCATGCCACCATCGATCAAGGGCTGGCTGGAGAAAGTGCTGGTCCCGGGGGTTGCCTTCCATTTCGATGCCCAGGGCAAGGTTCGTCCGTCACTGACTCAAGTACGGCGGATCGTCGGGATCACCGCGTACAACGACGGGTGGTTCACAGTGCGACGACAGTTCGACGCCGGCCGCCGAACCATCACCCGAGCGCTGCGGCTGAACACCGGTTGGCGAACCCGCACCCAGTGGATCGGCCTATACAACTCCTTGTCGGCAACATCCGAGCAGCGAGCCGCGTTTTTGTCGCGGGTTGAGCACCAACTGGAGCAGCTGTGAGCTCGCCGGATGCCGACCAACCGACCGCCAGCGAATCGGTCGACGATGGCGCCGGAGGGCGCAGCCACCGTGCCGGAGGGAGCGCAGGGCTGAGCCAAGCCGTCGTCGTCTACGCCCACCCGTGCTACGACAGTTTTGCCGCGTCGATGCGGGTCGCCGCAGTGGCCGGGTTGGTGCGGGCTGGCCACGAAGTCACCGTGCTCGACCTGCACCGCGACGGCATCGACATCACCGGACCAATTCCCGAGGACCACCTCGACGCGCTGGCTACGGCCGAGGTGTTTGTTCTGGTGTATCCCACCTGGTGGGGTGGCCAGCCGGCGATTCTGACCGGATGGCTGGGGTTGATTGTCGACCTGCCAGGCCGGGTCTTACCCCGCGCCCGCCGGGTCGTTGCCGTCACCAGCCACGGCTCATCCAAACTTGTCAACGCCCTCGGTGGTCGCCCCGGATACCACGTGTTGCGACGATTCACCGCCATTGCCTGCGCGCCGCGAGCCACACGCGACTTCATCGGGTTCTACGAGATCGACACCGCCGGTGCGGCCGCTCGAACCGCGTTTCTTGATCGGGTGACCGAACGGCTCTCAGCGACCCGCTGACGCACGGGCGACCTCGACGGCGATATCGGCGGCGATCGCGGCGTTGTTCTCGGCCAGCGCCAGATTGGCCGGCACGCTGCGCCCTTCGGTTGCTCGGCCGATTCCGGATAGAACAAACGGGGTCACGCCCGGGCCCGTCACTCCGGCGGCCGCGGCTCCGGCCAGCGCCTGTTCGAGGGCGGCGTTGAGGTCGTCGGCCGGGAGCTCTGCTGCCACAGGAATCGGGGCCGTGACCAGTACTCCCGTGTCTGGTCGCGCCCGGTGGTGCAGCACTCCGGCCACCTGGGTCGCGTGCTCGACTCGGTGTGGAATCGGCAGCCCGCTCGAGCGTGAATAGAACGCCGGGAACCAGTCGTGACGCCAGCCGAGCACCGGAACCCCCACGGTCTCGAGGTACTCCAGCGTGCGGGCCAGGTCGAGGAAGATCTTCGCCCCGGCGCACACCGTCACGACCGGATGCCGAGCCAACGCGTCAAGATCGGCCGAGATGTCACCAGAGAGGTCCGCACCGCGATGCACCCCGCCGATGCCTCCGGTGGCAAAGACCTGCACCCCTGCTGCGTGTGACAAGGCGACCGCCGCAGACACCGTTGTGGCCCCAAAATCCCAACCTTGCGCGATGGCGACGCCCAGATCGCGTTCGGCCAACTTACGAGCCGGGCCCAGAATGCGCTCGTGCTCGCCAGCATCCAGCCCCACCCGCGCCACGCCATCGAGCACCGCGGTGACCGCCGGGACAGCCCCGTGCGCTCGGACGATGGCCAGGCACCGTTCCAGCGCCTCGCCATTCGCCGGTGACGGCAATCCGAGATGCGAGAAAATCGTCGACTCCAACGTGACGACCGCTCGCCCATCGTTCAGAGCATCGGCAACCTCGGGATGACAGACCACGTTGAGCACATGACGATTCTCGCAGTTGATTGTGGAATCCGCGGCCCCGAAGCAACCCGTCGTGCGAGCATGTCTCCGTTGTGCGCGCCCGGCGCGCAACGCGGTGACTTGCTTCGACGAGCGAACGATTAGGCGACGTCGCCGGCGTAGGCGGCCGGTTGCTCCGAGACGGCGACGCCACCACGTTCTTCGACGGTGAGCACCAGTTTGGTGAGATCGCCCTCGACGGTAAAGGGCTCGGTTTCGGGGTGATTGCCGAAAACCCCGAGCGAGATGATCTCTT
>JANNNL010000667.1:0-4726 GCA_031398525.1 Actinomycetes bacterium
TCGATCTTATCGACGATGCCGACTTCGCTCCGATCGAGCAACTCAGCGACTTTGTGTCGCTGGTCGGCCAGGCCATCGTGAACGACCTACCCGTGATCGCCGTGCTGTCAGGGTTGCCCAATCTTCCCGATCGGATCCGCGCTCACGCCGGAGATGCCATCGGCTTGAGCGAGCATCATCTGGGTGGACTGTCCCCCGATGAGATCCGCGCTGCGGTCACCGGACCCGCCGAGGCAGCGGGTCTCACCTTCACCGATGACGGGCTCGCCGCGCTCGTCCGCCGATGCCGGGGCGTTCCGGCGTATGTCCAGATGCTCGCCCACCATGCCGTCGAAGCGGCGACGACTGCATCGGTTGATGCCGTCGTTGTCACCGGCGCTGCCCTCGATGCCGAGCACGGTGCCACCCTCACGTACTACCGGCCGGTCCACGAGAGCCTTGCCCCGGCTCAGCGACGGTTTCTGCGAGCACTTCGACAGTCAGGCGACGGAGCGACGTTCGACGTCGTGCGGCGGCACCTCGGCGAGTTTTCCCGGCTCGACACCGGACAGTCCCCCGCACGCGCCGCGTGCGACGAATTGATCGACCTTGGCGTGATCTATGCCGACTCGAGCGAACAGTTGCATTTCAGCATCGCCGCGTATGGCGCATTCGTCGACACCGCTGAATAGTCAGCCATCTGAATAGTCAGCCATCTGAATAGTCAGTCAGCCTCCGCCGCCGGGTCACTTGACCGAATGTCGACGGCCTGCTCGATCGCGATTCGCTCGTCGGGCGTCAGTTCCCGCCACTGGCCGGGTCGTAGTCGTCGGTCAGCGATCGGCCCGATACGTACCCGCACGAGCCTCCGAACGGGATGCCCGACCGCCTCACACATCCGACGAACTTGCCGATTGCGACCTTCGTGAATCGCCAGTCGCAATACCCCCAGGTCGGGTTGGCTGACGCGCGCCGGGGCCGTCACTCCGTCGTCGAGTTCCACGCCATCACGCAGCCTGCGCAGCGATCCGGCCCGCACCTCTCCCCCGTCGACCTCCACCAGGTACTCCTTTTCGACGCCGTACCTCGGGTGGGTCAGGCGCAGCGTGAGCTCGCCGTCATTCGTCAACAGCAATAGGCCTTCGGTATCGCGGTCGAGGCGACCCACCGGAAAGACCCGAGGCTCGCCAGGCACCATTTCAACGACGGTCGGACGCCCCTGCGGATCGCTCGCCGTTGTCACGACGCCGATCGGCTTGTTGAGCAGGTAATACACCCGGCCCGGCCGCACCGACATCGGTTTTCCATCGAGCGTGACAACATCGACATCGACGTCGACGCGTCGGCCCAGGATTGCAATCTCACCATTCACCGCGACGCGTTCGTCGGCGATCATCTCCTCGCAGACCCGCCGACTGCCGTAGCCCCGTTGTGCCAGTACCTTCTGGAGTCGTTCGCCGTCGGACAGTTCCTCAACCATCGATATCGGCCGCCGGGATCGACGGCGTCGAGACCGTTTCGACCGGCTTGATCCGCAGGCCGTGCTCCAGTGCCTCGACAACCTCGGCTCCAGGAACGAAACCGGCGATCGGTGGCAAATCGCTCACCGAGTCCAGGCCCAACTTCTCGAGGAACGAGGTCGTGGTTCCCCACAACACGGCCTGACCAGGACCGGGATCCCGCCCGATCTGATCGACATACCCGCGGGCCTGCAGGGTGCGCAGTACGCCATCAGGATCGACGCCGCGGATCGCAGCGATCTGAGCGCGTGAGATCGGCTGCTTGTAAGCGACGATCGCCAACGTTTCGAGCGCGGCACCAGACAGCTTGGCCCGCTGACCGTCGAGCACGAATCGTTCCACATAGGGCGCCATGTCGGGGTGGGTCTGAAACCGGTAGCCGCCGGCCACCCGGGCCAGCTGAAACCCGTGCCCCGCGTCTTCATACGCGTCGGCAAGGCCGTCGCACAGTGACTCGACCATCTCGACGGGAATCTCCAACAATTGGGCCATCAAGCTCGGCTCCACCGGGTCGGTGGCGACCATCACGATGGCCTCGATCGCCCGTACCAGGTCGCCAATCACGTTCGGGTCCCGACTGTCGACACCATCTCGACCCCTCGCGCCATCGTCGGTCATCTCGCCCGCCGGCGTGTCATCGGCAAATGCCGGAGTATTCAGGCTCTCCACGTTCAGTTCCTCATCCGGGGCCGCACGTCAGCCCTCGTAGTCGTCGAGGGGAATTCCCCCGGCGATCGCCATTTCGTCGTTGCCCGACCAGATCACATCGATGTCGCCGAAGCGACCGGTCTGCTCCAGTTCGACCCAACCCTGCTTGTACATCTCCAGCAGCGCGAGAAACCGAACGATCACCTCAAGGCGCTCGACAAGACCCTCGGTGAGATGACGAAATCCCACCCGGCCCAAGCGAGGCAACTCCTCCACTAGTTCCTGCACCGCTTCGGCAACGCTCATCCGCACGGGGGCAACGTGGAACAGATCGATTGTCGGAACCGGCTTGGGGGTCACCGCCTTGAGGAACGCCACCCGCAGCCGCAGCGGGCTGGTTCCTTCGAGCAGGTCAGGAGTGAGTTCGGCAAACCGGTCTTCCGGGCCGGTCACCCGGGGGTAGCAGAGATCTGCGTCACCTGCGAGCCGACCAAAGACCGCGGCGACGTCCTTGAATGTTTTGCATTCCAACAACCGGGCCAGGAGCAGGTCTCGCTCCTCCCAGATCGCCAGTTCCTCGTCGAGGTCAACGTCGTCTCGCCCCGGCAGGAGCCGCCGGGCCTTGAGCTCCACAAGCGTCGCCGCGATCAGCAGAAACTCGGTCGCCAGATCAAGATCAATCGCCGACATCTTGTCGAGTTCAGCCAGGTAAGCGTCGACGATGCGCGCCAACGAGACCTCATAGATGTCAACCTGCTCCTTCAAGATCAAATGGAGCAGCAGATCGAAGGGCCCTTCGAAAACCTCGGTACTCACATCGACGGCCATCGTCCGAGAGACTACCGGCCGCCGCTCGGCCTCGACGGAGCCGCACGTCGCCACCCGATGCTGAGATCTGCCGTCGAGCTGAAATTGCCCCGCCGAGGTCAACCGGAGCCGCTACCCTGCCAGACCCTATGACCCGTGTGCTCTCATGTATCCAACCCACCGGCGATGTCCATCTGGGCAACTACCTGGGCGCGCTGGTCAACTGGGTTGCCGGACAGCACGAGGCCGACGTGTTCCACGGCATCGTCGATCTCCACGCCCTGATTTCCATCGAGACCCCGGGAATCATCGGGGCCACCACCCTCGATCTCGCCGCGATGCTGTTCGCTATCGGGCTTGATCCCGAGGTGGCCACCGTGTTCGTGCAAAGCCACGTCCCCGAGCATTCCCAGCTCGGTTGGATCATGGAATGCACGGTCAGCTTTGGAGAACTGTCACGCATGACCCAGTTCAAAGACAAGTCGGCCAAGAAGGAGGCTGATTTCATCTCGGCGGGCCTGTTCACCTACCCGGCATTGCAGGCCGCCGACATCCTCCTGTACGACGCCAACGAGGTGCCCGTCGGCGACGATCAGCGGCAACACATCGAGATCACCCGTGACATCGCCGTCCGCTTCAACCACCGCTTCGGCGACACGTTTACGCTGCCCAAGGCCGTCACGCCCAAGGCGGGGGCGCGGGTGATGGATCTGCAAGACCCACTCTCGAAGATGTCGAAGTCGACCGCAGCTGACACGGGGCTGATCTACATGATGGACGACCCCATGGCAATCATGAAGAAGTTCAAGCGGGCCGTCACCGATTCCGAGACCGACGTCCGCTTTGATCGTGCCGCCAAGCCCGGGGTGTCGAACTTGCTCGAGATTCTCGCCGTTGCGACCGGCGGCGACCCCGAAACCCTGGCCGCTCAGTTCACCCAGTACGGGGCCCTCAAGGTCGCCGCGGGCGAGGCCATCGTCGAACTCCTCCGCCCAATTCAGACCCGATACTCCGAGTTGACCGCCGATCGCGGCGAGCTCGCCTCGCTGCTTCGCAAAGGCGCCGAACGCGCTCGCGTCGTTGCTGGGGCGACCTTGGAACGCGCTCAGCACGCCATTGGCTTGCTCCCCGCCTGAGCGGACCCCACCTGGTAGCGGAGAACTCACGCTCGACCGCTAAATGTCGTCGGCCCAACTCAGTGCGTCGATCAGCGTGGTTGGAGCATCGCCCCGCCGACCGACGAGAGCGACGGTGATCGCCTCGCTTCCGGCGGCGATCAACATCTCCACCCCGATTGCCTCGTGGTCGTGGTACTCACTAAACCGGTTGCCTCTCGGTCCGATCAAGGTCGCCGCGACACGTGACCAGGTTCCTAGTCCGCTGCGCAACTTGCCGACGTCGTGCAGCAGCGCAGCGGCAACCGCAGCTCGCTCGGGCGCTACCGGTGCCAGCCGATCGACGAACCGACGAGCGACCAGAACCGCGTGGCGACGATCGGGGTTCGACAGTCGGTCCCACAGTCGCTGCTCACCGGATATCAGATGCGTGGAGACCCAGGCCTCGTCACCAGCCGACGGAGGCGTGCGCGGCAGCGACGTCGCCAGCCGTTTGATCAAATGCCACGCCGTACCCACCACGCGAATGTTACGACGTGGCCGCCCGGGCGCGGGGGTGCGCCTGACGGTAGACCTCCCAGAGCCGCTCCTGAGACACTTTGGTGTAGATCTGCGTCGTGGCAATCGATGCATGGCCGAGCAGTTCCTGGACGATTC
>JANNNL010000670.1:0-6362 GCA_031398525.1 Actinomycetes bacterium
CGCCGACAACGCCACCGCCAACCTGTTCGCACGAGCGGAACTCCTCCTCATCACCACCGAACGCCGCTTCGACCACGCCATCGACCAGCAGGTGGCTGCACTACTCATCGTCTCGAACGACCCGAAACGCTGGACCGACCAACCTTCCTGACGACCGCACAGTCTCACTGGCAACCCGCTCCCGGTCAGGCAGACAGGCCGGGCCGCCGTCGACGTTGCAGCACCCACGCTCGCTTCAGGTCGGTGACACCAGAACCTCGTGGTGTATGCTAGGTGTATGTCACGCACCAACATTGATCTCGATGACGACGCCTGTAAGGCCGTGATGGCGCGCTACCACCTGGGTTCCAAGCGCGACGCCGTCAACCTGGCCCTGCGCCGCCTCGCCGCTGAGCCGCTCGATCTGGACGACGCTCGCCGCTTGCGGGGATCGGGATGGGACGGCGACCTCGACCAGATGAGGGTCAGTCGCGCCGGATGATCATCATCGACACTTCGGCCTGGATTGAGTTCCTGCGCGATACCGGATCCCAGGTGTGCGACACCGTCGACAGTCTCCTCGGTGCCGACCTTGCGATCTGCGACGCGATCAGCATGGAGGTACTCGCCGGCGCACGCGACGAACGGCACCTCGCCCAACTCCGCGGCCTGCTCGCCCGGGCCACACTGGTGCGCATCATCGCCGAGGACTACGACCAAGCCGCCGCGCTCTACCGAACATGCCGTCGCAACGGGGAAACCGTACGCAAGCTCATCGACTGCCTGATCGCCGCGGTCGCCATACGGTCGAACGCACCGGTCCTCCACGCCGACGCCGACTTCGCGGCCCTGGCCCGGCACACACCGCTGGCAACACACGCCGACTCAGCCGAGTAGCCCACCGAGACACCGCGTGGCGCACCGCACCTGTGCCGACCTACGCCGCAGACCCTATTTCGGATGATATGTAGATGGTAATCGGAGGGTCGGAGCCGCTATCCCGGGCGGTCGGCGAGCGGCACGTTGACCTGTCAAAAGGGTCTGGGTCGGTTCGCTCGGCGGATTCGTGGCGAGGAGCAACACGATGTCGAGGACTGATGACCTACGCCGGGATCGCCCCCAAGGCGTCAGTCACATCCGACCTGCACCGCTGTTCCAGACCGACGACGAGCGGTACGCCTGGCTCACCGATGTCCAGGCGGTCGCAACGGAGTCAGCGGCCACTGGCGCGGTTGTTTGCGAGGTCTACAAGCTGCTCTGAACCCGCAGCCGGTGCCTGTCGTCGATGTTCGTGCGACGAGCGACGCCGTCTGGGCCGCGATCACTCGCATATCTGTGGCACTGTTTGCGGCTCGAGCTGATGCCAGGAGCGTCCGCGCTGTTGGCGAGGACTGCTCGACGGTCTGGGTCTGCTCAGTCAGGGATGTTCGCGGCGATTGAAGGGCGCTTCGCAGCAACATGTCCATCGTCGCGACGACCTGGGGAACGACGTGGTCCACGACCTGCTTGAACGGCAGACCTTGGCAATGGACGGAGAATGCCTCGTCGCTGGCGTACTCCTCGAAGAGATGGACCGCGTCGGGTTCGTCGGGAACGTCGTACACATCGAATCGAAGGGTCCCGGGCTCGTAGGCAGCGACGACGTCCGCGTCCCAGCGAAGAAACTCGACCAACTCGTCCTTCTTGCCGGCATGAGCGGTCATCTTGATGAGGTGCGCGATCACGAAACTCAACGATAGATCGCGTCGCGAGCCGTCCAGACCGGACCCCAGCGGGCCCAATAAAACCGCTTCGGCGCATTGGGCGCCAGCGTGGGCGGGTGGGCGAGGTTGCAGGGTCCTGCGTCGTTACTGAATGCGATAGCGGAGGTGGACAACGCCGCTGCTGAACCGGTGCTCGTCGATGAGGTTCAAATCCACGCGCGTGTCGGTCGGCAGTGCGGGGGTGCGTCCACCGAGCACGACGGGCCAGACGAACAATGCCAACTCGTCGACCAACCCACCGACGAGCGCCTGGGCTGCCAGGTTCGGGCCACCCACCAACAGATCCCTACCGGCGGCGGCCTTCAGGTCGCGCACCTCGCTGGGGTCGAAGTGACGTTTGAGCCGAGTGTTCGCGGTGCACGGTGCGGCCAGGGTCGAGGAGTATACGATCTTGTCTGCGGCCTGCCATGCGCTCGCGTAGTCGGCCATGAGGTCCGATTGGTTGGCCAGGGTTGCGTCGGTCTCCCACACAGCCAGGGTCTCGTACATGCGCCGCCCGTAGAGGTACGTGCCTGCGGAACGCATGAGCTCGGTGATGAACACGAACACCTCGTCGTCGGGCGGAGCCCAGCCGAAGTCGCCGCGCTCGTCCTCGGTGCAGCCATCGAGGGACATGTTCGACGCGTAGATCAGCTTCGCCATGACACGCTCCTGCATCACCGCCGACTAACTCGACGCCCTCGACCAACCATAGAGCGGAGAACGACAGACAACGCGATGACCGTCGCAGCAATGCCGGTCGGCCACGCTGTCGAAGTGAGGTTCGGGGCACTCGAATCCACACGCCCAAGTTCGCACCCTACGGTGTGAGCGCTCGCTGAGATTCGCGTTCTGCGCTCATTGAAATTCGCGGTTGGTGTCGGGGTCTTCTGGCCGGCACCCGATCATCCACCACATGGTGGGGTGGTTCCTCCACGGTGTCGAGCGTCCAAGCCACGACGCCGTTGGAGGAACCGCTCTCCATGATGAACCAGGAGACATACGTGAAACTGCATGAGCTACGAAAGCAGGGTTGGACCCTTGCCGAGATCGCCAAGGAGACCGGGTTCCACCCGGCGACGATCTCGACCTTCTTGAAGGCCGATGGCCCGCCGACCCACAGGCAGGTGCCTGATGAGGTGTTGGTGTTGAACGACCGGTGGCGGCAACGGATTGCCGGGCTGATCGAGATGTACCCGCGGTTGTTGGGGATCAGCGTCCACAACAAGCTCCGAGCGGAAGAGTTCGTCGGTGGTTACTCGACGGTCACCAGTCATTTGCGTGAGGTGCGCGGTCCACGGTTCCGGCCGGCTGACTCGGCGTCGATGCCGATCTCGACCGACCCGGGCGAGGATCTGTCCGATTGGGCTGCCCGGTGGGGATGGTCGACACCGTTGTGGTGTTTCGGGATGATCTTGTGTTGGTCTCGGTGGCGGGTGTGGTGGTTCACGACATCCGAGGACCGTCAGCACACCTTCGAAGGTCTCGCCAAGTTCTTCGACACGATTGGCGGGATCCCCCGCCGCGAACCGCACCGATCGGATGGGTGCACTCGGCCGGTCCCAAGGGCAACGGTTCGTGCTGCATTCGCCGACGGTCGGGTTCGCCGCGCATCACGCGACGACGATCACGTCGTGTAAAGCCGGGGACGCCAAACGCAAAGGCAAAGTCGAGCGACCGTTCCGCCAGCTACGCGAGACCTTCATGCCCGAGGTCGAAGCCGACGGCATCCCCGCCGATCTGGCGGAGCTGAATTTGCGTGCGCAGGGACTCGGCGCTCTCGATGTGATGGCCAACCGCGAGCAGTTGATCAAGACGGTGCTCGGCACTCTCAGCCGTCTCGACGAAACCAGTCCGGAACCCGACCGCTGAACACGGTCGACTCCAAGCGCGGTCACTATGACCCGACGGCGCTCGCTGATCAGGCCTGACTGCCGACGGGACCTCACCGTGTGCCGCCGACCTGGGCAGTGAGTCATTCGAGTTCGGCGTCGTGATCTCAGTCGGTTCATGAAGGTGAGTGACGGCTGCGGGGCTCGCGATTTACACCCCCGTAATCTGCTCTATCATAATTTGTATCCCAGGCATCGAACGCAACAGCGTAAGGAGACCCCCATGCAGCCCTTCTCCTCCACTCGCGCCGGACGTGTGACGCGCGCACTGCTGGCGCTTGGCCTGCTGATGCTGGCGTTTGCGCTGGCTCCGCTCCCCGCCGCTCAGGCCAAGCCGTCAGGCAACCTCCCGATCAGCATCGCCGCCGCGCGCGCCATGCCGCTCGGCACCACCGTGACAGTGCAGGGCGCGCTCACGGTGCCATCCGGCGTGTTCAGCTCCGGCACGTTCGACCAGGGCTTTGCTATCCAGGATCACAGCGGCGGCATCTATGTCAGCATCGCCACCAACCTCGACCTGGCGCCCCGCCGGCTGGCGCGCGTGACCGGCCAACTGGCCGACAGCTTTGGGTTGCTGATCCTGGTCATTAACAGCCCTGCCGATGTCAAGGCGCTCGGCGTCGGCCGGAATGTTGCGCCGCAGCGTCTAGCAACCAGCGCCATCGGCGAGGCCAGCGAAGGCCGTCTGGTCGAGGTCGTCGGGACGATCACGCAGCCGGCCGGCGACGATCTGCCCTATGGCTACCGAGTGTTCGTGAACGATGGCAGCGGCGAGGTGCAGGTGTTTGTGTATGCCTCGACCGGCATTGATGTGAGCGCCCTGGCGGTGGGGCAGCGCGTGCGGGTGGTCGGCTTCAGCAGCCAGTTCGACACACACTACGAGATCAACCCACGCATACCGGGCGACATCAGCCCAGCCTAGAACCAGTGCCTTTCAAATAAGGACGCGCAGACCTCGGAAGTCTTGAATCGGGCATCACTCGTACTGGTCCCGACGAGGTGGTCTGCGCGGCTTGCGTCCTCGGCGAGTCGTCGTGCTTGCCGCGCCTTCTTCCCCGTAGGCCGGGATTCCGCTACGACAAGCGGCAATCCCACGTCCGCCACCGACCTGCTACGTCGGCCGTCATGCCTGCGAGGCGTCTGTTATGTCAGCCGACTTCCGTGTGGGCAACCTGCGTCCGCATGCGCGTTTGGAATGGGTACGGTGCGCTGCCAACGCTGCGCTGCGCCGGTTACTTCGCGCCTGTCGGGTCGGCGGCGGTGAACAAAGTGGTGCACCGCGGAGCTGTCGTTCGAGCGAGGCAGACCACACCCGATCGGCGGCTATGTCGCTGCCGTTGAGATCGTTGTTGAGCTGAGGCCTAGGTCGAGATCTTGGCGGCGTACTTGCGTTGTGCGGCTTGCTTGGACACGCCGAGCATCGCTCCGATCTCATGCCACGACCGGTCGGCCCGTCGGGCCGTACGAATCGCGTCGAGCAACGCGGTGTCGACCTCGTCGCGTCGTTCGATCAACTCCGCGATCACCCGAAGCGCACTCGTGTCAGCCTCCACGAGATCGTCGGTGCCGACGTTGTCGGCCCACCGTTCGATGGCGGCAGCCCGTTGGGCACGAGTTGTAGTCATGTGGTCCACCACCCCTTCAAGAACTTCGTTCTGGCCGCCATTGCGTGAATGATCGCCACACCTTCGGCATCGGTGACCACCCCCACTGCGAGTGGGTCCGCGTTGGTCGACGGGCCGATGAACATCGTCACATCCGGATCGTCGGTTTCGAAGGCTCGCCAGTGGTGGCGTATCGCGTGCAGCATGTCGTCGTCAGAGACACCGTGCTTGCGGGCGCTTGCTTCGATGTCCACCACAGAACCATACAGACCACCACCCGGATCGTCAACACATGTTGACGACCAGCTGGCTGTGGTGAGAGAGTCGCGATAACCGACGACAGCGACCCGACAACCCGCATGGCAGTCGGCGTTCCGAGTGGCCAGTCGGCGCGGCCAGGGCGACAACGACCGACGACGTGGCCGGTATCGGCTGGTGTCGGCAGCAGCGAGCCTTGGGTCCCGCCTCCTGTCGAGGCCGGGTCAACTCAGGAGGCCACCATGGCCACAACCACTACCACCGCTGTGCTTTGTCCGATACCAGGACCCGTTCGACGTTCCCGATCCCGCTCGCGTCGCGCACCGGTCGGGCGTTGGACTTGTATATCGGTGAACGAACAATTGGTCCGATCTTCCTGGGGGTGAACGGGGCAGTCGCCGCGTTCGTCGCCGGAGCGTCGCGCACAGGGTGACCAAGTCATCCGGGTGATACCGAGCACCGATATCGCCCGGAGCGCCGGAAGCGTGGCGCAGACAATCGCTTCCGGGGCGGACATTTCCGGGCGGTTCGCCTCGTAAGTGGGGCAGGCGCCGAGGATGTGGTACTTCCACTCGATGATCGCGCCAGCGATGGTGGGGAGCGCTTGCATGATGCTCAGCGCGATGTCGGTGATTCGGTCGACTCGTGGTCGCGGGATGAGTGTCAGAACGCCATCAAGCCGGGGATGACGACAGACACGGTGGTCCCCAAAAGGCAACGACAGGTTGACCGTGTACCCGCCGATTCCGTAGCTGACCTGGGCGTACGCGGCGGGATTTGACGGTCTACGCAACGAACCTTCGTCACTCTGGAGGTTCGCACCTTGACAGATCGTTCGGAAAGTAGTTTCCTTACCGTCAAGTACTTATCCCGAGAGGATCGTGAAG
>JANNNL010000686.1:0-4280 GCA_031398525.1 Actinomycetes bacterium
CTCGGCGACCCGCGACGGCGCAAAGCGGCCCGGGGCATGGACGATCAACGGGATCCGCGCCGAGCCCTCGAAGTAGTTCATCTTGTACCAGAGCCCCCGCTCACCGAGCATGTCGCCGTGATCGGCAAGCAACACAACGACGGTGTCGTCGCTCAGGCCCAAGGCCTCGACGGTCGACATCAGCCGGGCCGTCCAGTCATCGCAATACGACACATTTCCGTAGTAGGCGCGCCGGGCATTGAGGATGTCCGCATCGGTGATCGTGGCGTTCGGGGCATCGACGGCAACCCGCAGGCGGGCCGAGTGCGGGTCGTCATCCACGTCATCAACCGACACCATCGGCATCGGGATCTCGGTATCGGCGTAGCGATCCCAGTACTCCTGGCGGGTCACATACGGGTCGTGCGGGTGGGTGAAGCTGGCGACCAGCAGGAACGGCCGCTCATCTTCCGAGCGCGCTAGATCATGCAGCGCCCGTACCGCGTGGTAGCCGACCTCGTCGTCGAACAACAGCTGGTTGGTGACCTGGGCGACGCCCGCGCCGGTCACCGAATCCATGTTGTGATACCACCAGTCGATCCGCTTCTCGGGCTCGCGCCAGTCGGGCGTCCACCCGAAATCGGCCGGGTAGATGTCGGGGGTGCGGCGCGATTCGAAGCCGTGCAACTGATCGGGCCCGACGAAATGCATTTTGCCCGACAGCACCGTGCGATACCCATCGGCGCGCAGGTAGTGAGCGAACGTCGGAATCGTCGATGCGAGGTATGCGGCGTTGTCATATCCCCGCGTCGCGGAGGGCAGTTGCCCGGTCATCATGCAGTAGCGCGCCGGGGTACACAGCGGGCTGTTGCTGTACGCCGCGTCGAACACCACGCCCTCGGCCGCCAGCCGGTCGATGGTCGGCGACTGCACGACGGTGTTGCCGTAGCAGCCGAGTGCACCCGGCGTGAGCTGGTCGTACATGATCACGAGAACGTTGGGCCGGGAGCGCATCGGGGCGACGCTACCGCGTCGAGCGAGCGTCACTCGGGGCGCGAACGAGTGCGGGGAGGCGCAGGAACCTCCCCGCACTCATCGGCTGCCGTGCAGCTATCCGACGGACACATCGATCCGTCGGCGTTCTCAGCCGATCGTGATCTCGATCGTGCGGTCGTTGCCCGACGCCGGGTGCTGGATATTCACCCAAGCCCGACGCTTGTTGTTGGGATCGAAGTACAGGCCGGTGAACTCCGAACCGGGCGTGCCATTCGATGCCCAACGGCCGAGTCCCTCGCCGGCGTCGCTGAGGTCGCCGTCCTTGTTCGTGTCCTTGGCGAACCAGATGTCGTTGTCGACGCCGCCGCCACGATCTTCGATGATGTAGATGTTCCCTTCGGAGTCGATGGCCAGGTTGTCGGGGCTGGTCAAGCCGGCACCGACCGCGGCGGCGCTGGCCAGGTCGATGGTCGAGCGATTGGCGAACACCGAGATGGTCGAGCGGGATAGGTCGAGGCGATAGACCTCGTTCGTGGTCGTTGTCGCCATGAACAGGTACTCGCGGTCCCCCCGCTCGTAGTACTGCAGATCCTCGGGGCGCTGGTAGTCGGTGCCCTTGAATACGGGAAGGTCGGTGGTGTTACGGGCATCAACCGATGTCACGCCGTTGCCGTCGGTGATCGAGATCGCACCCGGCAGCGCGACGCCGTTGCGGTCGGTAATCGGCACCCACTGGTACGACCCCACCGCGTTCGGCGTGCTGCCGTCACCGACACGCAACACCGAGGTCTGACCGGCGGCGAAGTAGTCGGCGCGACCCGACTGGATCTTGCTCCAGCTGGCCGCCGGGGTGTACTTGTACACCGCTCCGCCATTGAGCTCATCGATGAAGTACATGTTGTCGTCATCGTCGAACTGAATGCCCTCATGCGAGACCCGCGGGATCACGTTCTGATGGACGAAGTTCGCCCCAGCGTTGCTCCCGCCGTTCGTGATCGCCGGTGCCGTCACGGCATTCTTCATCTCGAAAAGCCGCCCGTAGTTGCTCTTGCACCCGGTGACGTCGGTACACCACGACTCCTCGGCGGTGATGAAAGTTCCCCACGGAGTCCAGTACGAGGCGTCAAATGCCACGTGGGCCCCTTCGGCCGGGCTGTACCAGATCGTGTCGGTCTTGCCCGTAGCAACATCGTGGCGCTGCACGCCTGCCTGGCCGGTCTCGAACACGGTGAAGAGAAACTTGCCTTTCTGGCGGCCATTTTCGTTGAGTGTGTTCATATCCCAGTTACCGCTGTTCGGCTTGTTCGCCGCCAACTGAGTCGTGCGATCGGCGACCGAACGCTGACGGAAGGCCGTGTTGCCGAAGGTGATCGGCATCGACTCGTCGGCGGTTGGACCGGCCGACGCGGCCAGGGGGGTGAAGTCTGAGAAGCGGGTGCTCCGGGCACCGGCGGCATCAGCCGAGACGATGGCACCGGCGAGCAGCAGACCGCCGAGGGCGGCAACCTGCACGCGGTGGCGTGACGAAGGATTCATGTGACGTGGCTCCAGTTCGGATCAGGGGTTTTGCGGATTCGATGACCTGGCCGAAGCCGGAGGTTGGAATCCCCGCCGGGGAATCTGGTACCGCCCAGCAACCAGCCACTCGATGTCTATTCGGCCCCGCTGACACCCCGGAGAACACAACGCGAACGGCACATGACCAGCGTCGTAAACCTGGGTGCAATCGCCTCATCCCCGTGCTGACCTGCGACAACGTTCGCTTGGGTTGCTGCTCAGGACGGCCGGCGACTCACGATGCGAACGATGAGCTGCTCAATCAAGTCGTACGGGATGGGCTGGCGATACACCAAACGCACGGTGTCCTTCGCGGCGCGGTACGGGCCGATCCGGTCCTCGAACGATCCATCGAAGACCGGTACCGGGTACAGCCCGATGTGATGTTTCCACGCCGCGAAGTGCACGACGTACGAGCCGTCGAGCTTGATGCACGGCATGTTGTAGCGAATCGACTCGTCACTGCCGGGGGCGGCCCGACGGATCGTTCGACGAAGTTCCGCCAACACCTCCTGCACCGGCGGAGGGAACGAAGCAACGTACTGATCGACGGTTTCGAACTTGACCATTCCCAACCCTGCCTCCCCCGCCCAGCCCAAACGGCAACCGGCCACCCGATACCGTAGGTCGGCATTGACCCGCTGACTTCCATACCTCTGACCGAGCCCCTGCCTCCTGTCGCCCGACCGTTCGAGGGCGTGCTGGTCGTCTCGTTGGAACAGGCGGTCGCCGCGCCGCTGGCCACGTGTCGCCTGGCCGACGCCGGCGCCCGCGTCATCAAGATCGAGCGACCCGAGGGCGACTTCGCCCGTGGCTACGACACCGCGGCCAACGGGATGTCGAGCTACTTCGCGTGGCTCAATCGCGGCAAACAGTCCATCGCCCTTGACCTGCGCGACCCCGCCGATCGGGCGGTGATGTCGCGGCTGGTGGCCCGGGCCGACGTGTTCGTGCAGAACCTCGCTGTTGGGGCTGCCAAACGCCTGGGTCTCGGCGCCGACGAGTTGCGGGCCGCCAATCCATCGCTGATTGTCTGCGACATCTCGGGGTACGGCGACGAAGGACCGTTGGCCGACGCCAAGGCCTATGACCTGCTCATTCAGGCCGAGAGTGGCCTGCTCAGCGTGTCGGGACCACCCGGCCCGATCGGCCGAGTCGGGGTTTCGGTGGTCGACATCTCAACGGGCCTCAACGCCGCGTTGACGATCAGCGAAGCGTTGTACCGCCGGCAACGCACCGGTGAGGGTGCCCACCTGCGCTGCTCGCTATTCGACTCGATCGCCGAGTTCATGACCGTGCCGCTGCTGCATCACGACTACCTCGGCGCCGCCCCCGGTCGGGTCGGCCTCGCCTCGGAAAATCTTCATATACATAAGGAAAATTTTCACCTCCATAAATAATCGCTGTATGTGCTTTTACCCCTGCTTCCCTTAACATGCTCACCATATAATTACTCAATGCCTTGCAGTCTCCATACTTTTTTTCAGCCACAAACTTTGCTTCAAAAGGTTGCAATCCACCAATGCCCAATTGAATACTTATGTAATGTGTATTCTGTTGCAAATAATTATAAAGGATTTTTATTATTTCGTTTTTATCTTTTACTCCGTCTGTTAATTTGTGAATGGCTGTTTTGATATTATCTGGCAACAGATCCCTTCCTCTGTACAAAGCAGCATAAAATTTTCCATAGTTATCCCATGTGCCCAGGTTACCTTTAAATCCACCATATTCAAAATCATCCGGCC
>JANNNL010000695.1:0-10027 GCA_031398525.1 Actinomycetes bacterium
CGAGTTTCCGCCAGAGTTCAGTGACGTAGTTGGGCGTCGGGCGGAACCACGCGAGCGTCTCTGAGTTGAGCGATGCCAGCCGGTGGGCATCGGCGGTGTCGGGCAGATACAGGAATCCGGTCGACCGATGCACGGTGTGACCAGGGGCGATCAGTTCGGTCTCGCAGTAGACAACCGACGCCAACACCGACGCGTCCCCTACATATGGCCGAACGCGGTCCTCGCCTTCGAGACCGTTCTGGGCGACGACGACGATCGTCGAAGGGGCACACAACCGGCGCAGCCACTCACCCGCCGACTGGGTGTGATGCGACTTCACCGCCACGATCACCACATCGACGGGGCCGGCCAAGGCCGGGTCGGTGAGCACATGCGCCGGGGCGCGCATCGGCACCGTCTCGGAGTCGACGATGTAGGTGTCGAACGGGCGCCGAGCGCACGAGATGACCTCGTGGCCCGCTGCCGTCAGTTGAGCAGCAAAAAAACACCCGACCGCGCCCGGTCCGACCACAGCAATACGCATGGATCGAGCCTCGCAGATCCATCGCCACCGATGCCGCTCGGATCACCCGTCGTGATGTCGAACGGCACGGCTCAAGCGAGGACGAAGCGTTAGGCCGACAGCGCTTCGAGTTCGGGCTTCACGTCGCTGATGAACAGTTCCAGCGTGTGGCGCGCCTCGGCGAATGTCATGTCGCCGGTGGGGACTTGCAGGACGACGTAGTCCGACTTGCCCTCGCTAATGTACGACTTCATCCGCTCGAGTACCTGCTCGGGGGTGCCCGAGTTGGCGACGAGCGCTGGGAGCAGCGCATCGCCGTCTGGTCCGGCGATGGCCTGCGCGCCCCGGGCGAGTGGGTTGAGCGCGGCCTGCGCGCCCTCCTCCCCGAGCGCCAGCGCGTCGAACGTATGGACGTGGACGATGCGGCGCATCAGGCCCTTCCAGCCGCGACCGGCAATCTCCTTGGCGGTCGCCTCATCTTCGTGGATGGCGATCAACTCGGTGCAGCCAACCCGCGGCTCGGCGCCCGGCAGATCGGCGCGGATCGGGCCGTCGATGTTGTCGTACCAGTTCTTCAGGTACAGCTCGTAGGCCTCGTCGGGGATCGGCCCCGACCACATCAGATTGAGGCCGAACTTACCGGCCGTCACCGGATTGCCCGGATACCAGAACGGCGGGTTCGGGGCCTGCAGCGGCTGCATGCACATGGCGATCTCGGGGAAGTCGTAGTGCTTGCACGCCGACGCATCGACCTTGCCGGTCCGCAAGCCCTGCAGCACCAGGCCAAGGGCCTCTTCGAAACGCTCCGACGAGGCGAACCAGTCGCCCTCGAACCAGAAGTGCTCGATGGCGGCGATACCGCGTCCGACGCCATATTCAACCCGGCCACCGGAGAGCTGATCGAGGACACAGATGTCTTGGATCACCCGCAGCGGATGATGCAGCGAGAGGATCTTGATCAGTGGCCCGAGACGGATCTGGGTGGTGGCCTGAGCCGCGGCGGCGAGGAAAATCTCCTGGTTGGGAGCCATGCACAGGTCGGATCCATGGTGTTCGGCCAGGTGATATGTGCTGAACCCACCGGCGTCGGCCATCTTGACCAGCTCTAGGCGGTCCTGCAGCAACTGCTGGTGCGATGTGCCCTCGATGCCCTCAATGTGGTCGAAGATGCCGAACTGGATGGTCATGATGTCGCTCCCCCACCGGACGGACCCGGGCTGTTGTGGGCGCAGAGCTGCGCTGCCCCAGCGAGCTTGCCAGACCCCGGTCCCCGCCGTCCAAGGCATCGTTCACCCCTGCGGTCCACTGTTTCGGCGCACCAACCCGGACCACGAGACATCTGGGGCGCGCCGTCGCGCGTGGAGCGCCACCCGACTCCAAATTGGAGTCCCGCGGCGACCGTGGGGCAGTCCCAGACATCTGGGGCGTCCGGTAGCGCTCCACGCGCCACCCCACTCCAAATTGGACTCCCGTGGCGATCTGGGGCAACGCGGCCGAGACATCTGGGGCGCGTCGTAGCGCGTGGAGCGCCATCCGACTCCAAATTGGCGTCTGGGGGCGGGCGCTCGGACGGGACGGGCTCAGGTGGGGAGGCGTGGGCCGGCGATCCGGACGTCGTCGCGGCGGCGGGTGATGCCGCGGGCGTCGAGTTCGCCGAGCAGGGGGAGGACGTGTTTGCGGGTGCCCTTGATCGCGTCACGAAACTCGGCGACGGTGAAGCCCGCGGGCGTCGTGACCAGGAGTTCAGCGGCGACTGCGGCGGCGCGGTCGATGGCGGTGGGGTGGAACAGCACGCCGTCGCGTTCCACAACCAGTTTGCGCCGGATCAACTCTCGTACCACGGTCTTGTCGACGCCATCCAGCCCCGCTGGAGCCAAACCGCCGGCTTCGAGGGTGGCCAAAACCGGGTGGTCGGCGAATTCGTCGCGCACCTCGGCGGGAAACGCCCGGCCTGCTTCGACGCGCACATCAGGCAACGTCGCCAATGCCGCGCGCTCACGCGGGTCAAGCCCGGCAACATCGAGCCCGAGGGGACCGGCTGAACCCACCCGTTCGCGCACCGTCCGGGCGAGGTCTTCGACTCGCCCCGGCGCAACGACCCACGAACCAACGGTGGCGTCGAGCCGAACCCCGGTCAGCAGTTCCAAGCGGTCGACGTCGATCCAGCCGTGCTCGGCGACCACCCGGTCGATCGAGTGATCGGGTTGGGCACGAGATGCCGGCCGCACCGGGGCGACGTCGAGCACCTCGCCACCACCCACGGTCTCGTTGCGGCCCGCCTCGCGCAACACGAACCGGTCACCGGGTAGCAATGGCACCGGGCGCTGGAGATGCAACCGGACGACACCATGCCCGCCGGGCGGAATGGTCTCGGTCCCTAAGATCCGTAGCCGCGCCGGGAACTCCCCCGACCCGACGTAGACCGCGTACGCCCCGCGCCGCGAGACGTCGTGGTCGACGTCGTCAAGGACGGTCAGCGACGCGTCGAATCGCGAGGTGAGATGCCAGCGGTCGGGGGGCGTCACCGCGTCACCGCGACCCACGGCGGTGTAGTCGAGCCCAGCGAGATTGAGGGCAACCCGGTTCCCCGGGCCGATCTGTTCGACCGACGCGCCGAGCGACTGGATTGCGCGCACCCGCGCCCCGAGCGCGTCCGCTCCGACGACCACGCGGTCGCCGACCGCCAACGAGCCCCCGGTCAAGGTGCCGGTGACCACCGTGCCGCTGCCTTTGGCGGCAAAAACACGGTCGACCCACAGCCGGGCCCTTCCCCGGTCGGCGGCCACGGGAGTGTCGGCAACCAGCTCGACCAACGTAGCCCGCAGATCGTCGAGACCCATCCCGGCCGTCGCCGCGACCGGCACGATCGGCGCGTGCTCGAGGAAGGTGCCGACCACATGCTCGCTGACGTCGAGAGTGGCCAATTCCAACAGATCGTCGTCAACCAGGTCGACCTTGGTCAGGGCGATGATTCCCCGGCGGATGCCGAGCAGTTCGAGAATTCGTAGATGCTCCTCGCTCTGCGGCTTCCAGCCCTCGGTGGCGGCGACCACGAACACACAGGCATCGACCGCCCCCACCCCCGCCAGCATGTTGCGCAAAAATCGCACGTGACCGGGAACATCGATGAACGACACCCCTTCACCGTTCGGCAAGACGGCGTGGGCGAAGCCGAGGTCGATCGTCAGGCCACGGCGTTTCTCCTCATCGAACCGGTCGGGGTCAGTCCCGGTCAACGCGAGGACCAAGGACGACTTGCCGTGGTCGACGTGACCGGCGGTGGCGACGACCCTCATCGCCGGGTGACCGAGTCGACGAGCGCGAGGCCGACGACCGCGGTGATGATGAGCGAGTCGTCGGCGGGGTCAACGGTGCGCAGGTCGAGCGAGGTCCGCCCGTCACGTACCCGAGCGACGATCGGCGTCATTCCGGCGCGCAGCGCAACGAGATGGTCACCGTCGATCACCAACCCCCACGATGGCACGGTGATCCCGGGGAGCGAGCCCGCGCCCGGCAACGCCAACATCGCCTCGGAGCGCACGCTCGGGGCACCGTCGACCGCGGGAACCTCTGCGATGATCGCCGCCGCACGGGCCTGCAACGAGGCCACGGGACGGCCCGCCATCTCCCAAAACGGGATCGCCAAGACGTCGCGGCGCAGATAGGCGATCACCGTCTCTTGTAGCGCACCGAGCACCAGACCGCCAGGCCGCAGGGCGCGGGCGAACGGATGACGGGCGCAGCGGGCGACTAAGTCGGCGCGCCCGGCGATGACTCCCGATTGGGGGCCGCCGAGCAGTTTGTCGCCGCTGAACGTGACGAGCGCGGCCCCGGCGTCGAGGGTTTGGCGGGCCGCCGGTTCGTCGGCGAGCCAGGCCGGAGGGCCACCCGCCAGCCACGGGCAGGCCGCATCGAGCAGACCGGAGCCGATGTCGGCGATCACCGGCACCCCGAGCGTGGCCAACTCCGCCACGCCGGTTTCCTCGACGAAGCCGTCGACGCGGTAGTTCGACGGATGGATCTTGAGGATCGCGGCGCTGTTCGGGCCGACCGCCGCGGCGTAGTCGGCGAGGCGCGTGCGGTTGGTCGTGCCGACGTCGCGCAGCACCGAACCGGATTGCTCCATCACCTCGGGCACCCGGAACGCACCGCCGATCTCCACGCTCTCGCCACGCGACACCAGTACTTCTCGACCCCGGGCCAGCGCCGCAACGACGAGCAGCACGGCGGCCGCGTTGTTGTTGACTACCAGCGCCGCCTCGGCGCCACAGGCACGGGCGATCAGCGACCCGACGGCACGTTGACGCGACCCCCGCCTCCCGGTGTCGAGGTCGAACTCAAGGTTCATCGAGCCGTGTTGTTCGACGTCGATCGGGGCCCGACCGAGGTTGGTATGCAGCATCACGCCCGTCGCGTTGACGACCCGCCGCAACAGTGTGCGGGACAGCGCCGCCGCGGCGGCCGGCGCGGCGTCCCACTGGCCTGCGGCAATCAAGCTGCGGGCCAGATCGACCAACATCGGATGGGGCAGGCCCGGTGCGGGGAGCGATGACGCCATCGAGCGCGCCAAGACGTCGACCGACGGAGGCCGCCGAGGCGCATCGGTTGGACTCCCGGTCGACTGGCTACCCATCGACGGCGACGCTACCCAAAGTTGACCGAATCCGAGTCCCTCCACGGCATGACTGCGGCGCGGCGCTTCGACGGTTCGCGTCATTGCGCGCTGAGTAGCGCAGGGAGCTACCGAGCGCACACGCATCCTGGCCACGTTCACGAACGTCGCATGACCGTCAGCCGAGCACCGGCCGGTACGGTTCGCCTGGGAGGATCCAGGCGATGACGCAGGCGATCGAAGAGGTCGAACGGTCGGAAAACCGCCTGGCGGGCACGGGATTTGGTCTGCTGTGGATGAACGCCGTTTCGTTCCAACTGATCTCGTCGGCCGATCGGTTCACGTTCACCTGGCTGGTCGACGACACGCTCGCCGGTCCGTCGTGGGCGACTGGCGTGGTGCTCTTCGCCCTCGGACTGCCAATCTTCTGCTTCGTGCTCGCCGCCGGGGCGATCGCCGACCGCGCCGACCGGCGCCGCCAACTGCTCGGCAGCCAACTGGCCGGGGCGGTGGTCAGTGGGGCGGCCGCGGCGATGGTCGCCCTGGGCTGGATGTCGGTGCCATTGGCGATCGTCACCGCGTTCTGCTTCGGCACCGCCTTCGCCTTCGCCCAACCCGTACGCAGCGCGCTGGTCCCGGCGTTGGTCCCCAGGAGTCAGTTGATGCGGGCGATCGTGTTGATGACGATCGGTCAAAACATCGGGTTCGTCATCGGCCCGGCCCTCGGTGGCGCAGTGATCGACGCCGCCGGGGTGAGCATGGCGTTCGCCGTGCAATCGGTGCTGTTCCTCGCCGGCTACGCCGCGGTGTTTCGGCTGCGGGTGCCGCCACGCACGGTCGAGGTGCCCAAACGCGCACTGCGAACCGAGGTCGGCGAGGGATTGCGGTTCGTCTGGCAGCACCCGTGTCTTCGGCCGTTGTTCTTCCTGCTGGCGCTCGGCGGATTGTTCATGATGGGGTCGTCGTCGATTCTGATCCCCAAGGTCGCCCGTCAGGAGTTCGGTAAAACGGCCGGGCAGGCGTCGCTGTTGTTCACGTTCATGGGCGTCGGGATGGTGTTGACATCGTTGATGCTGGCCCGGTTCGTGCAGATCCGCCGGCGTGGCCTGGTGTTCATGATCACGATGGTCGTCGGGACCGGCGACCAGATTCTGCAGGCCTTCGCTTCCTCGTACGCGGCGTTCGCGATCTTGCTGTTCGTGTGGGGAATCACCGGCGGGCTCTACGTCAACCTCAACCAGTCACTGATCCAATCGATCACCCCGGTCGACCGGATGGGCCGGGTGATGGGGCTCTTCCTGCTGGTCAGCGCCGGTCTCGCCCCACTGGGGTCGCTGCTCGCCGGCACCGTGGCTACCTACCTCGGCCCCCAAACGACCCTCGGCTGGTTCGCGGTGATCGCCTGCGCGTGCTCGATCGTCACGCTCTGGCGGGCGACCGATCTCCGCGCCCTCGCCTAAGCTGATCTCAGTCATGCCGCTGCTTGCCGTGCTGTTCCTGGTGATCCCGGTCGCCGAGTTGTGGGTCATCATCGCGTCGTCACGCCAGTTCGGGTTCCTCAACACCCTCGGCGTGTTGGTTGTCATCTCGATGCTCGGCGCGTGGCTGATCAAACGGGAGGGCATGAAGGTCTGGCAGCGGTTCAACACGCAAGTCGCCGCCGGGGCCGTGCCGTCGAACGAAATCGCCGACGGAGTACTGATTCTCGGGGCCGGGGCGTTGCTGATGACCCCCGGCTTCCTCACCGACATCGTCGGGCTCCTCGCCCTGTTTCCCCCGACTCGGGCGTTGCTGCGTCGAGTCCTCGTCAAGCGGTTCACGGGTCGGGCCAAGGTCGTCAAGGCGACCTACGGCGGGCCGACTCGCCGCGGCCCGGTGTTCGACACGACGGCGCGCGACGCGCCGGCCGACCGGGTTGACCCGCCCGACTCGCTCGACATGGGCAGCGAGTGACCGACACCCCCTTCGATCCGGCCCTCGTGCCGATCAGCGAAGCGGCGACCGTGATGCTGGTACGCGATGCGGTCGATGGCCGTGGCGCGGGCGTCGAGGTGTTCATGATGCGGCGCACCAAGAACGCCGTGTTCGGTGGAGGGTTCTACGTGTTCCCTGGTGGCCGGATTGATCCAGCCGACCGCGACCCAGAGGTTGCCGGGGTCTGCACCGGCCTCGACGACATCGCCGCCAGCCACCGACTCAGCCTCGACCACGGCGGGCTCGGCTACTGGGCCGCGGCGATCCGCGAGTGTTTCGAAGAGGCAGGGGTGCTCCTCGCCGCGTCGTCAGACGGCGCGGCACTTCGCTTCGACGAACCAGCGGTCATCGACCGATTCGCTGCCTACCGCCACGCGGTTCACGACGGAACGATGTCGCTGACCGAGCTCTGCCTCGCGGAGAATCTGGTGCTCACGCTGGCCGATGTGCGGTACGTGAGCCACTGGATCACCCCGCCCGGCGAGCGTCGCCGCTTCGACACCCGCTTCCTGGTCGCCCGCGCCCCCGAGGCCCAAGAACCGCTCCACGACGACGGCGAGACGATCGCCAGCCTGTGGATTCGTCCCACGGATGCCCTCGATCAGATGGCGCGGCGCGAGTGGATGCTGATGCCCCCCACCGAACACAGCCTCAAGTTCCTCGCCTCGTTCGACAGCGCCGACGCCGTGATGCATGCCGCCGCCACCCTTCCCCCACCCCCGGTCATCCGCCCCCGACTCCGCACCGACGACGACGGCCGAGTCCATCTCGTCTTCGCCGACGACCCCGGCTACGCCGAACTTCCGGGCTGATCAGCGAGCGGCGGGCTTCGGACCCAAGGCGATTTCGACCCGCTCCAAGAGCCGGGCCGAGCAGCCGGCCAGGGCGATCGGCGGGACCGTCTCGCTGACCAGTCGCTGGGCGATCGCTCGGAACGCATCGGCTGCTGCGCCCACCCCGGCCAACGCGACGGGCTCACCGGAATCGCCACCGGCGGCGACCGAGGGCTCGATCGGCACCTGGCCGAGCAGCGGGGCACCGACCTCGTCGGCGAGGGTCTGGCCGCCACCGGAGCCGAACAACGCGTACGACGTGCCGTGCTCGCAGGTGAAGGCGGTCATGTTCTCGATCACGCCAGCGACCCGCAGGAACGAGCGACGAGCCATGTCAGCGGCACGGATCGCCACCTTCTGGGCCGACACGGCGGGTGTGGTCACGATGATCAGATCGGTGCGCGGCAGCATGCGGGCCAGGCCCATTTGCACGTCACCGGTGCCCGGCGGCATGTCGATCAGCAGGTAGTCGAGCGTGCCCCAATGGACGTCGTTGAGGAACTGCTCGACCGCCTTGGTCAGCATCAATCCCCGCCACATCAACGCTGTGCCCTCGTCGTCGACGAGCATCCCGGTCGAGACGACCTTGAGCAGTCCCGAACCAACTCGACGTTCGTTGGGGATGATCTTGGGCTTCTCGGAACCATCGACATGGCGGGCTTCCAAGCGGTCGCTCATGCCGAGCATCCGCGGGATCGAGAAACCCCAGATGTCGGCGTCGAGCACGCCAACGGTGTGGCCCATCGACGCAATCGCCGCGGCGAGGTTGACGGTGACCGACGACTTGCCGACGCCGCCCTTACCCGAGGCGATCGCCAACACCCGGGCGTTCAACGGCACCGCGGTGTCGGTGGCGGACTGCGCCGCGTTCCACCGGGCCTTGGTCATCACCTCGGTGCGTTCCTCGGCGGTCATCTCGCCCCAGTCGATGGTCACCTTCGACACGCCGGGGTGCGACGAGATGCGGGTCTCGACGTCGTTGCGGATCTGAGCGCGCAGCGGGCAGCCCTTGATCGTCAGCTTGACGGCGATCTTGACGATGCCATCGTCGGAGATAGAGCCGACATGCGCCATACCGAGATCGACAACGTTGCCGCCAAGCTCGGGGTCGATCACACCGCGCAACAACCCGAGCACCTCGTCGACGGTGGGGGGAGCAACAGTGGAGCGGGCCACGTCGCGCATTGTACCGGCCGAGACCGTGTAAATTGGGCTGGTGGTCAACGGTGTCCCCCCGCTCGAGGTGCTCAAGGCGCTCGGCGACAACACGCGCTACGCCATCTACCTGGAGCTGTTGCAGTCACCCCGCCCCCTGGCCACGGCCGAACTGGCCGACGCGCTGACGCTGCACCCCAACACCGTGCGCCCCCACTTGGAACGGATGCGCGATGTCGGTCTCCTCGACATCGAGGTCGACGGTCGCGGCGAGGTCGGTCGACCACAACACCGTTACTCGGTCGCTGCCGATGCCCCGTC
Source organism: Actinomycetes bacterium (assembly GCA_031398525.1). Taxonomy (GTDB): domain Bacteria; phylum Actinomycetota; class Acidimicrobiia; order Acidimicrobiales; family Ilumatobacteraceae; genus JANMJD01. The sequence continues at coordinate 9,398 of JANNNL010000695.1, forward strand.
GTTCGGGTTCGAACCGCCGGCCACCACGATGCTCGCCTCGATGCTCGCCCGACTCGCCTCGGTCGCCGGTATCGACCCGGCCGACGCAGCATCAGTCGGGTTCCGCCAAGGTGCCGCCGCGGCTGACGGATACGCCGACGCGCAGAGCTGCCTCGAAGCACTCGTCGGTGAACTCGACCACCTCGGATTCGACCCCGTCGTCGACACCGCCGCCGATGGCGAAACGGCCGTCGTCGCCTTCACCCACTGTCCATTTCGCCCGCTCGCCGAGGCCTACCCCGAACTGGTCTGCTCGCTGCATCGCGGGCTGGTCGAGGGGTTCGTCGACACGATGGGCGACGCCGAAGTCCGCGAGTTCTGCACCCTCGCCTCGCGCACTCCATGCCAAGTCGCCGTTGCCAGCCGGTAGCCTGCAAAGTACGTTCCTGTACAGGAGGAAACTACGATGATCACCCTCACCGATACCGCTGCCGACAAGGTCCGCGAGTTGCTTGAAGCCGAGGGCCAGCCCGAACTGGCGCTGCGGGTCGCCGTGCGCCCCGGTGGCTGCTCGGGTTTCTCGTACGAGATGTTCTTCGATGGTGACGTCGAAGCCGAAGACGAGCTGATGACGTTCGGTGACGTCAAGGT
>JANNNL010000709.1:0-8139 GCA_031398525.1 Actinomycetes bacterium
CCGCGCCGCTTGCGTCGAAACCGGGCCCGAGTGGGAAGCTAGGGCCATGACTACCCCCCAGGTTCCGATGGCCGAGGGGCTGTGGAGCACCGTCGACGGTGAGCCGCGGCTCCTCGGTTCGCGTTGCGGCGACTGCGGCGAGACCCGCTTCCCGGTCGAGGGCTCGTGTGCGCGTTGCACCGGCACCAATGTGGCCACCGTCGACTTACCGACCCAGGGCACCATCTGGAGCTGGACCATCCAGGGCTTCCTACCGAAAAACCCGCCATACGCCGGGCGCGAAACCACGCTCGAATTCGTCCCGTTCGGGCTTGGCTACATCGACCTGCCGGGTGCGTGCATCGTCGAATCCCGGCTCACCGAGAACCGCGCCGAGCACCTGCGCATCGGCATGCCAGTCAAGCTCGTGATCATCCCGTTTACCACCGACGATGAGGGCCGCGAGGTCCTCACGTTCGCGTTCAGCCCGTTACACCCGGAGGATTGAGATGTCGGTAGCCATCGTTGGAATCGGAATTCACCCGTTCGGCCGCCATCCGCTCAGCGGAATGGAGCAGGGTGCGGTCGCGGTTCGCAAGGCGCTTGGCGACGCTGGAATCGGCTGGGGCGACGTCCAGTACGCCTACGGCGGGTCGGCCGCGGCGGGCAATGCCGACACGATGGTGTCGATGCTCGGCCTCACCGGCGTGCCGTTTATCAACGTCGCCAACGGCTGTGCCACCGGCGGATCGGCCCTGATCAGTGCCTATAACGCGATCGAGGCGGGAGCCGCCGACGTGGTCATGGCGATCGGCTTCGACAAGCATCCGCGTGGCGCGTTCGACCCCGCCCCGGCCGACTACGGCCTCGACGCCTGGTACGGCGACGCCGGGATGATGGTCACCACCCAGTTCTTCGGGATGAAGATCCAGCGGTACATGCACGATCACGGCATCACCAACTCGACGCTGGCCAAGGTGGCGGTGAAGAATCTACGCAACGGTTCGCTCAACGAGAACGCATGGCGACGCAAGCCGATCAGCGAGGAAGAGGTGCTCAATGGCACGATGCTCGCCAATCCGTTGACCAACTACATGTTCTGCTCGCCCGCCGAGGGCGCGGTCGCGTTGGTGTTGGCCCGCGCCGATATTGCGACGCGCTACGCCGACCGGCCGGTGTATCTGAGGTCGGCGGTGTTGCGCAGTCGGCCATTCGGCAGCTTCGAAGTGTTCAGCCCCCACCTGGCCCCCGAGCGGGGCAACAGTCCGTCGGTCGCCGCAGCCCAGGGCGCGTTCGAGATGGCCGGTATCAGCCCGAGCGAGATCGACGTTGCTCAGATTCAAGACACCGAGTCGGGGGCCGAGATCATGCACATGGCCGAGACCGGCCTGTGCGAGCACGGGGCCCAGGAAGACATGATCCAGTTCGGCGAGACCAACATCGACGGCCGCCTGCCGATCAACACCGATGGCGGCTGCCTGGCCAACGGCGAACCGATCGGCGCGTCTGGACTCCGGCAGGTGTACGAAAGCGTGCTCCAGTTGCGGGGCGCGGCCGGCGCCCATCAGGTGCCAGGCAATCCGCGCACCGCCTTCACCCACGTCTACGGCGCTCCCGGCATCAGCGCCTGCACGGTGCTGACTCGCTGACCGTCGGTGCCGGGCTACTGCCCGGGAGTGATCAGCACGTGACCGGGGCCGTCGATCAGCGCGTCGAAGGCCAAGCGCTCACCGGCCTCGCCCGCGGCGGTGCATCGAAAGACGGTTCCCTTCTGCACCCCGCCCGGCCGGGTGCAGGCCACCTCTTGCAGGGCGACGCCGTTCTTGGCCGCCTCGTTGGTCAACGTAGTGACGGCGAGCTTCTGAAACTCGTCGGGCGTCGGTGCCCGGTTGCACCCGGCGAGGCCACCGACGACGGCGGACACCACGACGAGTCGGAGAAGGTTTCGAGCGGTCACGAGCGATCAACTTAGCCCGGGGCAAGGTGCATCTGGCAGGCTCCGATCATGGCAACCACCGACACCATCGCAGCGAACAAACAACTGGTCGAACAGTTTTGGGAGGCACTGGGGCGGCGTGACTTCGAAGCCGTCGGCGCGTTCATGGCCGACGACGGGCACTACATCGACGTTCCGCTGGTTGATTCCGAGCAAGGGGCACGCGGCCCTGCCGAGGTGGCGGCTCGATTGCGACTGGGGATCGAGCCGCTCGAGCGATACGTGCTGCACCCCGGGCCGATCGTCGCCGAGGGCGACATGGTGATCACCGAGCATCGTGAGGAGTGGTTCTGGGGAACCGGAGAGCATGCCAACGTACGGTTCTGCTCGGTGATGGAAGTCCGGGACGGCAAGGTGCAGCGCTGGTGGGACTATGTCGACATCGGGCAGCTTCTTGGCGCGGCTCCGGCCTGGTGGATGGAGCACGTTCTGAAGGGCTATCGCTGACCAGGGATCATCCCGGTCAGGCGTTGTCATCCATCCGCAGCGAGGTGAGCCGCGGCGGCTTCGACGACCAGTGTTCCGAAGCCAGGCCGAGGAGGCCAAACTCGGCGATGAGCGCCGGCAGACCTTCGCTCCAATACGTGACCAGGCCGGAACGTTCGAACCCAGGGAGTCCAACGGTGCGGCTGAGCAGGAACGCGAGGATGAATGAGCCCATCAAACCGGCGGCGGCGAGCCACGCCTGATCCTCTCCGGTCGACCACAGCCACGAGGCGATGCTCACGCACACCGGGATCGCCAGCCCGATGAGGAGGCCGATCATCGGGGCATCGCGAATGTGTCGGGGCAGCGCGACGAGGTGAATCGACGCAGTGACGCACAGGATGGCGGCCGCAGCACCGCGCCGAAGTAGTTCGGGCGAGGCGGTGACGATGGACTTCTTTGCGTTGGACATGATGCTCTCCGTGACTGAGCCCGCGTGTAAATGACACGAACGGCCTACGTGGAAGGTTTGGTTCTTGTGAGATAGAGACTCAGCCCGAGGCCATTTGGTCGCGACGAGTAATCGGACGCGGAATTTCGACCGGAGTTGGGGTCGGTGCCGTGAGGGGTCGGTAGGCCAAAACGAGGAACCCGAGCTCGGCGCACAACGCGGGAAACCCCTCAAGCCAATAGGTCAATCGGCTGCCGGCGTCGAGGCCCGGGAGCCCAACGGTTCGGCCGATCAGGAACGCTCCGACCATGGCCGCAGCGATCATCGCACCGGCCGTCCAGGCCCGGCGATCGTCGTCGATCGACAGCCAGACTGCCAAGCCGATACAGACGGGGAACGACAGTCCGAACAGCACACCGATGTACAGCTGGGTGTCGATGTACTCGGGGGTCTTGAACACGTGGAGCACGCCCGTGCCGATCAGCGCCGCGGCGCCCGCCCCACGTCGAAATTCAGATGCTCCTGTGCGGTATCCGCTCACCACAATCTCCCTGTCGGTAGTTCCGTCGTGCCATTGACACGTTGGGCGTCTAACGGGGGTTTGTTTGTGTTAAGAATTGATGACGAATACCAGGTCAGAACGGGTGATGGTGCGGCACCAGTCGTCGGCTAGAGCGGTTGCTGCCACCCGTTGCGGTAGGCGATCTTCTCGACGGGCAGCCGTGATCCGGGCTTGAAATCGTCGCCGGTGTAGTACGCCACAGGGGTGAGGGCGACTTGGCTGACCGTGGAGGGAATCCCGAGCAATTCGGCGGCTTCCGCCTCGTAGCCAAGATGCAGGGTGGTCCACGCGGTCCCGAGGCCGCGAGAGCGGGCGGCGAGCATGAAGCTCCAGACCGCGGGCAGGATCGAGCCATACCAGCCCGCCAAGCTGCCCTGGACGACGGCCTGGTCCGGTCGGCCGAGCATGCACGGAATCACGAATGCCGGGACCTGGTGGAGCACCTCGGCCAAGTGATCGGATGACGACATGATCGCTGCGGCGTCGCGACGACCCGTGGCCACGACGGCCGTGCGTTGCGCGGCCATGTAGGGTTCGTAGGCCCGGCGGTACAGGTTGGCGATACCAAGCTTGAGGTCGGGATCATCGACGATCATCCACCGCCACTGCTGCACGTTGCCGCCCGCGGGTGCTTGCGTGGCGACACGAATGCAGTCGGCAATCAGCTCGGTCGGCACCTCGCGGGTGAGATCGAGGCGCTTGCGAACCGCTCGGGTGGTAGTGAGCAGGTGGTCGGTCTGGCTGAGGTCGAACGGGCTGGCCATTTCGCCACTGTATTTCGCCACTGTAGGGATTGCGATGGAGCGGGGTTCGCCCGAGGGTCGCTGTGGCCTCGACAGTTTCTTGGGTACCCCACTAGTTTGGAATGGTGACTACTCCCCGCGAGCGCTGGCAGGAGGCCTTCGAGGCCTCGAAGATCCGTACGGCGGACTACTCGACGATGTCGGGTATTCCACTCGAGCCGGTCTACGGTCCCGATGGCGGTGAGTTCCCGGGCGAGTACCCCTACACCCGCGGGCCGTACGCCTCGATGTACCGCTCCAAGCTCTGGACGATGCGGATGTTCGCCGGGTTCGGCACCGCGGAAGACACCAACTGGCGCTTCAAGGAGATCATCCGTTCCGGCGGCGACGGGCTCTCGACGGCCTTCGACATGCCGACGTTGATGGGCCTTGACTCCGACGACGAAATGTCGCTCGGCGAGGTCGGCCGGTGCGGCGTCGCCGTCGACACGCTCGCCGACATGGAAGACCTGTACGCGGGCATCGACCTCGGGGCGATCACCACCTCGATGACGATCAATGGCCCCGCCGCCGTCGTGATGGCGATGTTCGTCGCGCAGGCGGAGAAGTCGGGCGTCCATCGCTCGCTCCTCGGTGGCACGCTGCAGAACGACATCCTCAAGGAGTACCAGGCGCAGAAGGAATTCGTCTTCCCCCCACGCCAGTCGATGCGGTTGGTGCGCGACACGATTGCCTTCACCGCCGCAGAAATGCCCCGGTGGCACTCCATTTCCATCTCGGGCTACCACATTCGCGAGGCCGGATCGACGGCCGTTGAAGAGTTGGCGTTCACGCTCGCCAACGGGTTTGCCTACGTGGAGTTGGCAATGTCCGCCGGGTTGCCGATCGATTCGTTCGCGCCCCGCTTGAGCTTCTTTTTCAACGCCCATATCGACTTTTTCGAGGAGATCGCCAAGTACCGCGCGGCGCGTCGAATCTGGTCGCGTTGGCTGCGCGATCGCTACGGTGCCCAGCTCGAACGGTCGCTGCAGATGCGGTTCCATACCCAGACGGCGGGCGTTTCGCTGACCGCCCAGCAGCCCGAAGTCAACATCGTTCGCACGGCGATCGAGGCCCTGGCCGGGGTGCTCGGCGGCACCCAGTCGCTGCACACCAACTCGATGGATGAGGCGATCGCCCTGCCCACCGAACGCGCCGCTCGCATCGCCATCCGCACCCAGCAGGTCATCGCCAACGAGACCAACGTTGCCCATGTGGCCGACCCGCTCGGCGGCTCGTACTTCGTTGAGGCGTTGACCGATGAGGTCGAGCGCCAAGCCGAGGACATCTTCGCCCATCTCGAGAAGTTGGGCGGCGGGTCGATGCTCGAAGGGGTGATCCAGGGAATTGAAGAGAACTGGTTCCAAGGTCGCATCGCCGACTCGGCCTACGACCTGGAGCGCAAGTTCAACCGCGGTGAGCGCATCATCGTCGGGGTCAACCGGTACACCGAGGGCAACGACGACTCGAGCATGGAGATCCTCTCGATCACCAACGAGGACGAGGCCCGTCAGCTCAAGCGACTGGACGTGGTCAAGGCCGACCGAAACCAGGCAGCCGTCTCCGACGCGCTCGCTCGCCTCGCTGCGGAGGCCGCCGACCCCGAGATCAACCTGATGCCGGCGCTGATTGACGCCGTTGGTTGCTACGCCACCTTGGGCGAAGTGATGGGCACGATGGGCACCGTCTTCGGCAAACACATCGAAGTCCCCACGATCTAGTCACTCGCCGCCCACAGGTTGGTGGCCAGGGCCAGACCCTGCCGCTCCGCCCCCGTCGTTCACCGCTGCCGATGAGTCTCGGGTCCGCCTGCCGGGTCTGAAACTCATCGGAGGGTGACTGATCGGGCGTGGTGCAGCGCGATCAGCTCTGCGACGAGGCCGCGGAGGTCGGCCATGTCGGTCGCGGCGACACGTTCGACCTGCCAGCCGGCCAGGTGGCATCGGCGGTCACGTTGTTTGTCGCGGTGATGCCCTCGCGGGTCTCGTGCTGGGGATGCAGGTCGATTTCGATGACCCGCCGGGCCCAGGTTCGCCTAGGGCTGGCGAAGCGTTCCGCTGCGGCGGTCAGCGTGGCAACCGAGCAGAATTGGTGGAGCAGTTGTTCGTCGGAACGGTGGCAGCCGCCGGAATCCGCACATGCGACCGGCGGCCGGCCCCGTGGCAGCGAGCCGAGGGTTCGACAGACAGGCGACTGCGGCGAGAGCCATCTCGGCCGGTGGAGCAGTCGCCGAGAGGTACACTCCTCGATCCGCCGGGGAGATCACGCCGGAGCGGAGCAAGTTTCGCCGCTGCCGCCCGGAAATGTGTGCGGCATCGAGGGTGGCTCGGCCGACGACCCCGTGTTGGGTGACAAAGTCGGCGCGCGCCGACCGGGGAAAATCGAGCATCGGTATCTCCAGCTCATTCGCCGTGTGCTGGGGGGAAGCGGACCGGATGTTATCGGGGAAGACTCGCGGCTCACACGATCCGACTGGCGGCGAGTCCCGTATGACGATTTTGCGCATCGGGCAGACGCTATTTGTCGACGTCATTGAGAAATTCGTCAGATTCTCTAGGTCAGTCGAACCAGAATCAACCACGAGACGGATTCAGCTCCCACTTTCGGTGTTCGATGGTTTGAATCCGGGTACTGTCACTTGAGGTGCGCGAGGGAGCTGGCGACCATCGGGGGTTGGCCGGCTCCCCATGCGCCACGCAAGGAAGGTGGCGTAAATGCAGCGGTGGCGAAACATCCTGATCCTGTTGGCGATGACGGTGTCGGGTGTCGTCGCGGTCGGCACCGCTCGTCACGCTTCGGCATCGATTCCGATCGTGGCCGACCCTCAGCTGGTGAGCGTGCGTCGGTTGAGCACCAACCCGTTCCCCGGGCCGCAGACCACACCGGTGGGGGACGCCGAAGGTTTGGCGTACGACCCGGTACGCCACACGCTCTGGGTTGCCGACGATGCGCTCGGACAGGTATTCGAGATCGACTACACCACGGGGCACCTGTTCACGGTCGTCTCCGCCGCCCAGTTCGCCCAGGTGCCGTCGTTGACGCCGGGAGGTCCGTTGGCCGGCAGCGATCGCATCGGCGATAACGAGGGGCTTGCCTACGACGATGAGTCCGACGTGATGTACCTGTTTTCGGGGCCGTGTTGCAGTGTGCACCCGCATCTACCGACGGCGTACCGGTTCAAGCGCAAGGTGGCCGGGGGCCCGCTGCTTCCTGAGTCGTACCAGCCGATCGTCGACCCGGTCCACGATTTCAGCGGTGCCGCGGTGCTCAACGGAACCGTCTACGTAAGTGGAAGCAAGGCGCTCTACACGTACGACTATTCGTCCGACACTGTGAGTGGTCCGGTCGCCTCGTTGCCTTTCCTGAGTGGTACGGTGACGGGCCTTGGTTTCTCTGCTGACGGCAAAGACCTCTGGGTGACCAACACGAACCAAGATCTCCACCGGCTGAAGGTTCCCGGTTTCACTCTGATTCCGGGCTATCTCTGGGGCAGCCTGAGACCGTGGGGAATCCGGGATGGTCGAGCCGTCGAAGTCATCGACGACCAACTGGTGATCGCCGATGGATACGACGGCTTCGGCTCGAGCAACCCGCTCCGGCACTCGATCTACGTCTTGAGTCTCGGGAGCCAGCCACCCCCGCCGACCACCACGACGACCGCGGTCGTGACGACGACGACCCAGCCGACGACGACGACCACGAAACCCCCGACGACCACGAAACCCACGACGACGACCCAGCCCGCGACGACCCAGCCGACGACCACGACCACGACGACCGCTCCTGCTCCGACGGTGCCGACGCCTCCGGTGAGTGGTGCCGCGTTCGTGGGGGTGACGCCGGCCCGGCTGATGGACACCCGCGATGCGCCGACAATCGATGGTCTCGCCCAGGGGAGTGGTCCGCTTGGCGGCGGCGCTCGCGCTCGGCTACACGTGCTGGG
>JANNNL010000722.1:0-7438 GCA_031398525.1 Actinomycetes bacterium
CCCGGAAACAGTGCCGGCCCCGAGCACGTCATCGTCGGGCAATGTCGCGGTCGGTTGGCCCGACCGCACCGCGGAGTACGTCGACCTGTGGCTGCATGGCTACGGACTGATCATGACCGACACGACCAAGGTGCTCCCGGCGGGCCTGCACCGGAACTTCGGCGTTCTCCTCGGCGTCCTCGCTCGATCCGCCGTCGATCGTCGACGGGTCGGCGATCGTGTGAAACACGCTGGCCATATGGCAGATCACATCTTGCACGCGCCAGTCGGTACAGCCCGACGGCGCGGCCCACTCCTCGGGCGTCAGGCTCAAGATCAGCGCGGTGGCATGAGCGACTTCGGCCTCCAGGGCACCAACAGCGTTCTTCGACATGACAGCCTCCTCGGGTGGACCCGCAGGTTGAACGCCGCGGGTCGGTTACAACATGCGTCCGGCGAAGGCCCCGGTGTGTTCGCCGTGGTCCATGAAAATCTCGCCGTTGACGATGGTGTAGTCATAGCCGCTCGAGCCCTGTACATAACGACCCGCACCGTTGGGGAAGTCGTGGACGTATTCCGGCTGGGGCAGCGTCAGGTTCTCAAAGTCGATCACATTGACATCGGCTCGGGCGCCGACTCGCAGCACCCCGCGATCGTCCAACCCGAACAGCTGCGCCGTGTCCGAGGTGAGCCGGCGGATGCCTTCCTCCAGCGACCAGCGCTTCATTTCGCGCACCCAGTAGGTGAGGAAGAACGTCGGCTGTGACGAATCCATGATCTGACTCACGTGAGCACCGGCGTCGGCGAGACCGAGCGTGATCAACGGATCGTCGAGCATCTCTTCCACTGCGTCGAGCCGCTGGTTGAGGAACGGATAGCTCGACACCAGGTGGCCGTCGGTTTCCAGGAGCAATTCGATGTACGCGGCCGCGGGTGAGATGCCCCGCGCGTCGGCGATCGCGGCAAGGGTGTCTTCAGGACGACAGTCGTAGCGGGCCAGACCATTCGGTGGCAGCACCCACAACTCGTTCAGGTCGACAGTCGGGGGATGATCGTCAGCTTCGTCGATTAATCGTTGGCGCATTGCCGGATCGCGTAGCGCCACCAGCTTGCGACCATTGATCATTGAGCGAAGTTCCCGCCACGACTCGCACCGGTCGAACGGTGACCGGCTCTCCAACCCAAACAGAATGCCGACGCCGCGAGCCGTCGTCTGCGGACGCAACATGCTGCCGTTGGCGTTCTCTTCCTTGGCGAACTCGACAACCCTCCGATACAGGTCGGCGCGCCGGTTGGACTGGGCCAGACCGAAGGTCACCGGGCGACCCGAGCGGCGGGAGACCTCACCCATCCACGACAGTTCGGCGCGGGTGTTGACGAGATCGTCGCTGTCGCGCTCTCCGAGTCGCGACGCCGACTCGAACACGCCACGGCCGTGGCGGCCGAGCACGTCGGCGAACGCGTACAACTCGTCGGGCGACGCCCAGGTACCCGGCACGGGACGGCCGTCAGGCACGGTGTGCAGCAGCGTCCGAGAGGTCGAGAATCCGAGGGCGCCGTTGGTCATTGCCTCATCGACAAGTTCGGCCATCGCAGCGATGTCGGCTGCCGAGGCCGGGCCCTCGTCCATTGCCCGGTGGCCCATCACGTACTGACGGACCGCACAGTGACCAACCATGCCGCCGACATTGATGCCTTTTGGCAGCCGCGACATCGTGCGCAGATACTCGCCGTAACTTACCCAATCCCACGGCAGGCCTTCGAGAATCGCCTGACGGGGAATGTCTTCTACGCTCTCCATCAACTCGGCGAGGTACTCGCGATCCTCGGGCTTGCAGGGGGCGAAGGTGACGCCGCAGTTACCCATCACGACGCTGGTGATTCCGTGCCAGCACGACGAGGTACCGATCGGGTCCCAGGCGAGCTGGGCGTCGAGATGGGTATGAATATCGACAAAGCCGGGCGTGACGATGCGGTCGGTGGCGTCGATCTCGCGCTCACCACTGATGGCAAGGTTGTCACCGATCGCGACAATGATGTCACGCTCAATCGCTAGATCAGCACGAACAGCAGGAGAACCGATGCCGTCGATGACCAATCCGTGTCGAATGACCAGTTGAACACTCACAGCACACCTCCAACCACAGCTGTATGATCCCTTAGTGCAAGTCAGCAGGTCTAGCAGGCCACTGTGACCAACGTCGCCTACCAGCACGATCAGTCACCAACTTGCAACCGAATCGACGGAAACGTCAACAATCCGTGACATGACGACAACTCACCACGGTTCACAATGAATGGCAGCCGATTGCGTAGCCATTGCTCAACGACGTCGACCGGCGATCGACGTCGACCGGCGCTCGAATCGGCGAGCGCCTTGCGAGATCGGCCAGCGGCGACAAACTCGGCGATCTCCCGCTCCCCGGCCGGTGAGGCGATCTCCCGCTCCAGACCGGTGACTACGACCACGCTTCGAGGCTCGCTCAGACGGTCGTCCTGCCGACCCTCAGCGGCGACGATGAGCCCTCGGATTCGCAGTAGTTCGCGCGGAGGGAATCTGTTTGCGGCGCGCACGTGAGCCCCTACAGAGTTAGCCTACGTACCGTGGCCGGCGACCTCGTCTACGCGTTTCGCGTGATGCGCCTGCCGCTGCTCGATGCCGACGGTGCCACTATCGGTCGGTTGGAGGACATCGTCGTGGTGCCCGGTCGCAGCGGTGACGCGCCGAGAGTGATCGGTTTTGTCGCGTCCAGTCAGCGACGGCGGATTTTCGTCAATGTCGGGCGTGTTGACCTCGACAACGACGGCGCCCGGATGCGCTCGTGGGATGTCGACGTGAACCCATTCAAGGCCAAGAGTGGCGAGGTGTTGATCCGCAAAGACCTCATCGACCGTCGCCTCGGTGACGAAACCGTCAGCGACATCGCCCTGCGCCCGGTGATGACGGCCCGCTCGACGGTGTCGTTCGACGTCGCCAAGGTTCGCTTGGCGCATCGCTCGACGCTGCGTCGGCGGCCGTCGTACCGGCTTGTCGATTGGGATGAGAAGGTCGTCGCCCCGCTGTTCGCCTCGAACGAGATGGCCGCCGAGGCGGCTCGCCTGCGCGACATGCACCCATCCGATGTGGCTTCGGCGGTGCGGGCGCTGCCGCTCGACAAGCGCCGCCAGTTGGCCGAGATGCTTGACGACGAACGCCTTGCCGATCTGCTCGAAGAACTGCCCGAGGCCGACCAGCTGCGGCTGATCGAAGGACTCGATCTCGAACGGTTGCTGAGCGTGCTCGACGAGATGGAGTACGACGACCTTGCCGACCTGCTCGGTGAGATGTCGGGCGATCAGCGCACGCGGATCCTCGAGGCGATGGAGCCCGAAGAAGCCGACGTGTTACGACAACTGTTGTCGCATGCCGAGGGCACCGCCGGCGGTTTGATGACTCCCGACATCATCATCCTCGGCCCGACGGCCACCGTCGCCGAAGCGCTGGCCGAAATCCGTCAGGCCGACTGGATGGTCTCGATTGCCGCCCAGGTCTTCGTCTGCCAGCCGCCGTACAAGGCCCCGACCGGCACGTATCTGGGCATTGCGTACTTCCAGCGATTGCTGCGCGAACAGCCCTCGATGCAGTTGGGCCGGTGCATCGTTCCCGAGAAGGCGATTCTGCCAACGCTTCCCGACCGGGAGGTTGCCGAACGGTTGGCGACCTACAACCTGCTCGCCGTGCCGGTCTGTGATGTCGCCGGGCACCTGCTCGGCGCAGTCACCGTCGACGACGTGCTTGACCGCACGTTGCCCACCGGTTGGCGTCAGCGTCGTCGTCAGGCGGCTCCATCGTGAAGCGGAGTTCGGTATGAAACGACGCGAAGATCTCACCACCCCTCGCAAGCGCCGCCGCATCGGGATCCACTACGACCCTTCGGCCTTCGGTGACTTTTCCGAGGCGATTGCTCGGTTCATTGGCACCGCCCGCTTCTTGGTCTTTCAGACCGGGTTCATTGCCGTGTGGGTGATTTGGAACAAGGTCGCACCAGATTCGTGGCGATTCGACAACTACCCATTCCAGTTTCTGACCCTCGTCTTGTCGTTGCAAGCCGCGTATGCCGCGCCGTTGATTTTGCTGGCCCAGAACCGGCAGGAAGAACGCGACCGCCAGGGACTTCATCAAGACCGGACGTTCAACGCTCGCACCCAGGCCGATACCGAGTTCCTGGCGCGCGAGTTGGCCAGTGTTCGGTTGTCGTTGTCGGACATGGTGACCACTGAGGATCTGCGTGATCACATGGCCGAGTTGCGTGAGTTGGTCGAGAAGCTCAGCCAGCCGACTGAGTCGCCGACCCCGAACCAGAGACAGGCTCGGACGCGCCGAGTCGGATGACCTGCGCCGCCGTCGCTGCGGCGTATTCGGTCGGCCGTCCCAGCGTGCACATGTGGTCACCGGCAAGTTCGGTGATCCGCCCGTGAAGCACCGCGGCCATTTCGCGCTGTTTTCGAGGAACAACCAGGCGATCTTTGGTGGTCACCAACACTTCGGTCGGCACATTCAAGTTCGCGGCGAAGCCGCGGGCATCGTAGGTGGCCAACGCCTTGCCGGCGTCGACGATGCCCGGCGCGTCACCTCGGCGGATCTCCCCGACCAGCCATTCACTCCACCGGGTCATCGCCGGTTGCTCGCCGGCCAACTTTCTCAACGCGAAGCGCAGTGCGCCCGGATACAACCGCGACCGCATCGTCACCCCGAGCAGGCCAACGGCCTTCCACCGCCATCGTTCTCGCCGTAGCGCCCGCCATTCGAGGGCCGTCGCCTGCAGCACGATGCCTCGAACCAATTGGCGGTGACGGTGCGTCACGAGCAGGGTGATCGGCCCGCCCATCGAGTAGCCGACGACGATCACCGGTCCGATGCCAAGGTGCCGCATCAACGCCGCGGCATCGTCGGCTGCGTCCTCGAGACTGAACCGGGCCCGCATGCCCCGACCGTGACCGCGATGATCGATCGCTACGAACGAGCAGACCTTGGCCAACGCCTCGTAGGCGGTGAAAAACTGCACATCTGCCGATGCCGTCCAACCGTGTAGCAACAGCACAGTGGGTGCCGCAGGATCGGGGTGGACGTGGTGGCGATAGAAGACTTCGCCTCGATCAGCCAGGGTGATCGTATGGCCCGCCGGGAGCCAGGGAACCTCGGGCATGTGAACCTCCACTCAGTGTGACGGACCGACGAATTCGCTGATCACAACGCCTGCGTCACGCACTCGGTCGAGCAGGTCGTCGTTCGGCAAATCACTCGCCCCCGGGACGATCACGCCGGTGGCCGCAATCAGGCCATCGAGCAGTGCCGCGGTCATCACCCCCGCCACGGTACCGGCGATCACCCCGGGGCGACCCGAGGCTCCAAGCACATCGGTCACACGCTCGCCCCCTCGTGAACCGCGCACCTCGACCCGAAGTCCGCCGATGCCACCGTCGGCGTGGGGCGGGCGAAGCATCGGAAGCCGCGAGGTCAGGCGGTCACGGCGGGTCGCGCTGATCCGGGCGCTCGCCCGGTCGATGTCGGGAAAAGCGCGCACCATCAGTTCGGGGTCGGGGGTCTCGGCCCGGTAGCAGTCGCGCGGACCGACCGGGTCGGGGAACCAACACAACTCGCGTCCGCTGCCGGCGGGGCGTTCGATCCACTCCCCATCGTGCCAACCAGTGGCTGTTCCCCCCAGGGCCCGGTGGTGTTGACGAGCGCACGCCGGTCCACCAGTGCCGTGGGTGAAGGTGTGGATCTCGTCGGCGTGATCCATTCGTGTAGCGAGACGGCGGGCAAGCAGACCCGACAATCCAGGCATCATCGACGCGCCGACGATCAACGGTTGGCCTGCGCCCTGAGCGGCGCGACCCAGACCGCAGATCAATCGGGTCTCGGCGAGATCGTCGCTGGTGACGACGGCAATTCCGCCGCGCTCCACAACTTGTTCAGCCAACGCTCGTTGCGGTACGGACGTGGCGATGACGACAATGTCGGCCCTCAGCGCAGCATCGAGGGTGACAAGATGCAGACGACGATCAAGGCGTTGGGCCTTGCGTTCGGTCGCAACATCAGCGTCGGTGCCATCGATCCGCTCCCGACCAGCGCCGAGCAGTACCCGGATCACCGACGAACCAACGACACCCAGACCGACAACCGCGACGGACGATCGTGAAGGCGACGGCGACGGGACGGGCATTGGGGCGGTCAACAGCGGCTTCAGTTGCGCGGAAGCTCGCGCCAGCCACCGTGCTGGGGTGGCATGCCGCCACGGCCGCGAACCCGCAGCACGCTGGCGACGAAACCGGCCAGTGAGAATGCGAACATCGCTCGTCTCAGCGTCTTCATCGTGCGGCGATGGTATCAAGCCCCGCTCGTAGACCAACGCGACACTGTGCTCACACCGGTGATCACACGTGCTCACACCGGTGGTATCAGGAGATTCCCCAGAGACGCGGTAGAATTGGATTCTCCTCTGCGTGCCGAATACGGCTCCCACCGGGGTTCCGATTACCAGAGAATGAGGATGCAGATGGCCACTCCGGCAAAGCGATCCACCAAGAACCAGGCCGCCACCCTCCCCGAGAATCACTCGCCGAGCGAGGCCGTCGCCCACGCCATCGTGCTGCAGTACGCCGATCTGGCGCCGTCGGTCAAGCGGATCATGGCATCGGAGCTCAGTGAGGCCGGGTTGTTTCAGGCGATCACGCTGTTCAAGGACTCCCTCGGCGTCATGGGCGACCCGAATCGCAATCCGGCGGTCGCCATCGAGGCCGGGCGCCTCGTCGAAGCCGACTGATCGGCTCTGCCGCTCCCATCGGGGCGGGTTTGGTCAACTCGATAGTCTCGGTCGGTGTCTACCGACGATCCGGCTCCGATCATCTCTGCGTTGCGGGAACGCTTCGCCACCGTTGGCGAGGGGTACGGCGAACGAGAACGTCGTCTCGTTGAGCTGGCCGCCCACACTCGGGCGTTACTTCAAGAGGTGGCCTCGACCTCGACCGATCCGGCAACGATTGCCGCAGCGGCGGTGCTCGTGCAACAGGCCGCCGAACTACTGCAAGTCGGACCTCACGATCGCGCCTACTTCGGGGCGGCCGAGGGGTCGCTCGGGGGTGCACCGACCACGACATTCTTCGACTACAGCCCATTCGTCGGCCCCTTGTCGCCACTGGCACCGCCCGTCGTGCCCCAATTGGTCGGTGAACGGGTCGTGGCAAGAGTGGTCTACCAGCGGCAATATGAAGGACCACCCGGCTGCCTGCACGGCGGATTGATCGCCGCCGGGTTCGACGAGGTACTCGGATTCGCCCAAACGCTGAGCGGAGCACCCGGAATGACCGGTCGGCTCGAAGTAACGTACCGCAGCCCAACTCCGCTGTTCGAAGAGGTCGTCTACGAAGGTCGCGTCGACCGCGTTGATGGTCGCAAGATCTACACCTCAGGCACGTT
>JANNNL010000737.1:0-6327 GCA_031398525.1 Actinomycetes bacterium
ATCCCAGCCTGACCCGGGCCGCGCTTGCTGGTCACGGGAGGCGGTAGCGGCCGTTCGCCGCGACGATGAGTCCGTCGGCGACGAGGCTGGCGGCGAGGCGCTGGGCCCGAGGGGCGGGGCAGGCCGTGATCTCGGGGAGCCGGTCGTCGGATACCGGGCCGAGGTTGAGCGCGGCCATCAACCGGCCGCGAGCCTGGCGGTCGGAGCCCTCGAACGGGGCCTGACGGGTGCTCACCCCGGCTGACCCCGCCGCCGGGTCGGGATCGGGATGGCCGGCCTGCGACCACGCGCATGCACCGGCAAGCGGGCACTCGCCGCAGGCCGGGTTTCGGGGGCGACAGAGTTGCGCCCCGAGGTCCATCAGCACCTGGTTCCACGCCCAGCCTTCGCCGACAACCGCCGACGCATCGGCGTTGGCTTGCACGTGCCGGGCCGTCAACCGCTCTCCCGCCAGCCGGGCGTAGACCCGGGCGATGTTCGTGTCGACGACCGCATCGTCGAGTTCGTAGGCGAAGACTCGCACGGCGCGAGCGGTGTACGGCCCGATGCCAGGCAGGGCGAGCAGCTCAGCCAGGTCCGACGGGATTCGGCCGTCGTGGCGCTCGACGCACGCGGCCGCCGCCGCTTGGAGGTTCCGCGCCCGGCGGGGGTAGCCGAGGCCGTGCCACAGCCGCAGCACGTCGCCCAGGCTGGCCGTCGCGCACTCGGCGGGAGTCGGGTAGGCGTCTAGGAACGCGAGCCACTTGGGAATTACCCGGTCGACCTGGGTCTGTTGGAGCATCACCTCCGACACGAGCACCTGCCACGGGTCTCGCGTCCGCCGCCACGGCAAGGCACGCAGGCGAGGTACGCCCCAGGCGAGCACCGCGTCCGCCAGATCGGCGCTGATCCCCCCAATGCGTGAGGTTGGGGAGACGTCAGGCCCGCCCAACCTCACGCATTCGTGGGGGTGAGGGGTGATCAGGCGTCGCCCCACACGTCGACACCGTCGTAGGGCCGAGCACGAGACGGGGCAGCCTCGCGCTTCCAGACCATCACCCGGCGGCGGAAGTAGCAGACCTCTTTGCCGTCCTGGTTGAAGCCCTTCGTCTCGACGGTGACCACACCACGGTCCGGACGAGAGCCGGACTCCTTGACGTCGAGTACCCGCGTCTCGGCGTGAATCGTGTCGCCATGGAACGTCGGGAACTTGTGCTGCAGGGTCTCGACCTCAAGGTTGGCAATTGCCGCGCCCGACACGTCGGGCACGCTCATTCCTAGGACAAGCGAGTACACCAGGTTGCCGACGACCACATTGCGGCCCTGCACGCTGTTGGCAGCGAACCAGTCGTTGGTATGCAACGGATGGTGGTTCATCGTGATCATGCAGAACAGATGATCATCGGCCTCGGTGATCGTCTTGCCCGGCCAATGCCGATACACATCGCCCACGGTGAAATCTTCCAAACACCGACCGAACGGCCGCTCATGCACAGTCATGTCCCGAACGGTAGCCGGGCTCCTCTGCGCCAGGGTCAGTGGCGCTTCGGTGTCAATTAGAGACCTGGCTGACACCATGGGTTCAGGACCTCAAGCCCACCGAATCGCTCGAAATCACGGACATTGCGGGTCACGACCGTCAGGCCATGGACCAGGGCGGCCGCTCCGATCAAGGCATCCCGAAACGGAGCCCGATTCGGCACGTGCAACGCTGCCGCCCGTAGCGCTACCGCTGTATCGACCGCCACAATCCGATCGAAGAACGCGGGAATGACGGCGTTGTCGAGCCACTCCCGCAACATCGTGCCCATCCTCGGATCGGAGCGTTCCGCCAGCAGGACCCCAAGCTCGAGTTCGTGAAGGGTGACTGCCGAGATCGACATCGCGGCGGCCGGCACACTGGTCGCCCAATCGATGACCCCGGCGTTAGCGGTCCCGTGTTTGGCCTTGCGGAGATCAGAAACGACGTTGGTGTCGAGCAGGAACATCAGTCGAAGTCGGCCGGGATCGCCGCGTCGCGGCCGGGAACCGGAACCTCAAAGTCGAAATCCGCCACGCCAGCGGGCGCAGCGAGCAGGTCAACCATCGTGGGTTGATGTGCGGTCAGCGCGCAGTAGTCCTTGAAGGTCAATAGCACATACGACGGACGGCCTCGATCGGTGACGAACACCGGTCCGGCGTCGGCGGCTCGCTTCGCCCCGCCCGTGTCGTGGTTGAACTCCCGGCTGGTCAGCTTGGTGGTCATCGAGCCTCCTGACGTGAATGTAGCAATGTTACTACATTCACGTCAGATCGGGCGCCGGATCAGGGAATCAGCCGTTGAGGTTGGTCATCACATGCTTGACGCGGGTGTAGTCGTCCATGGCGTACATCGACAGATCTTTGCCGTAGCCGGAGTTCTTGAAGCCGCCGTGGGGCATTTCGGCGACGAGGGGGATGTGGGTGTTGATCCACACGCAGCCGAAGTCGAGGCGCTTGGCCATGCGCATTGCTCGGCCGTGATCCTTTGTCCACACCGACGACGCCAGGCCGTACTTCACACCGTTGGCCCAGCGGACGGCCTCGTCTTCGTCGCTGAACTGCTGCACGGTGATCACCGGGCCGAACACCTCGTCTTGCACCAGTTCGTCGGTCTGGCGGAGCCCGGCGATCACCGTCGGCTGGAAGAAGTAGCCCGGGCCACCGACCGCCGAGCCACCCGCAGCAACCGTCGCGTGGTCGGGAGCGCGCGACACCATTCCGGCCACCCGGGCCAGCTGGTTGGCGTTGTTCACCGGGCCGAACAGGGCATCCTCGTTCTCGGGCCCAGCGGTGACGGTGCCCGCGGCCTGCTCGGCCAATGCGGCGACGAAGTCGTCGTAGACCCGGGGGGCGACGAGCACGCGGGTCGCCGCGGTGCAGTCCTGGCCGGCGTTGAAGTAGCCGGCGATGGCGATCGCCTCGGCAGCCGCGGCGATGTCGGCGTCGTCGAACACCACGACCGGGGCCTTACCGCCGAGCTCCAGGTGAACGCGCTTCAGACCGGCGGCGGCGGACTGGGCGACCTCGATACCGGCGCGCACCGAGCCGGTTATCGCCACCATCCCCGGGGTCGGGTGGCTGATGAGCGCCCGACCCGTATCGCGGTCGCCGCAGATCACGTTGAACACGCCGGGCGGCATGAACTCCGCGGCGATCTCGGCCAACAGCAGCGTCGACGCGGGGGTCGTGTCGGACGGCTTGAGCACCACGGTGTTGCCCGCGGCGATCGCCGGGGCGAACTTCCACACGGCCATCATCATCGGATAGTTCCACGGGGCGACCTGGCCGATCACACCGATCGGCTCGCGGCGGATGAACGATGTCATCCCGCTCATGTACTCGGCCGCGGCGCGACCGTCGAGCATGCGGGCGGCTCCGGCGAAGAAGCGAATCTGATCGACCATCGGCGGGATCTCTTCGCTGCGAGTCAGGCCGATCGGCTTGCCACAGTTCTCGACTTCGGCCGCGATCAGTTCCTCGGCGCGGGCCTCGATCGCGTCGGCCATCTTGAGCAGCGCCAGGCTGCGCTGGCTCGGCGTCGAGTCGCGCCAACCTTCGAACGCGGCGTCTGCCGCGGCGTAGGCGGCATCGACATCGGCGTCGCCGGAGATCGGAGCGGTGGCGTACACCTCGCCCGTCGACGGGTTGATCACATCGGAGGTGGGGCCGTCTTTCGCGTCGACGTAGTCGCCATTGACAAAGTTGCGCAAGACACGGGTCATGATCGTGGAGCACCTTTCAGGGGTTGAGCTTCCCGCCGAGTCTGCCACGACCTACCTGACCCAAGCGCCGCCGGAGCCCGCCCCGACCCAGACCTACCGCAGGTCGCCGCCGTCGAGCACGTGGGCGAACAGGTCGCTGTCGACGTTGCCGCCGGTCATGATCGCCGCCACCTTGCGACCCGCCAACCCCGACCGTTCGCTCATCAAGGCGGCGAAGGCAATCGCCCCGGCAGGCTCGGCGACGTTGTGAGTGTCGGCAAACAGCGTCCGCATCGCCTCCGCAACCGCCGAGTCGGGCACCCGCACGATGCGGTCCAATCCAGCAGCCAGCACGGCGACGGCCTCGGCGTTCGGAGCCCGGCAGGCAACGCCGTCGACCAGGGTGTCGGCCGACTCGGTGTTGACCACGTGGCCTGCCTCGATCGACAACGCGTAGGCCGGCGCGCCAACGGCGACTACTCCGACGACCTTGGTCGACAAGCCGAGTGCGTCGCGAGCGGCGATCACCCCGCAAGCCCCCGATCCCATACCAACCGGGACGTAGACCGTGTCGAGATCGGGGACCGCCACGAGCATCTCCATCGCGTAGCTTCCCACCCCGGCCACCAGGGCGGGATGGAACGACGGCAGGAACTCCACGCCCGGCTCCCCCGCCGCGGCTCGCGCCTGCTCGACGGCGGCTTGGAAGTCGGCGCCGGCTTCGATCAGGTTGGCCCCTTGAGCACGCATCGCCCGGTTCTTCTCGGCCGAGTTTCCCGACGGCACATACACGTCGGCGGCGAGTCCGGCCCGGGTCGCCGAGATCGCCACGCTCTGGCCGTGGTTGCCGCGGGTTGCCGTCACCAGCCGGTGGACATCGGGGCGGGTACGGCGCAGGTCGTCGAGATAGACGATGCCGCCGCGCACCTTGAACGCTCCAGCCGGGGTGTGGTTCTCGTGCTTGATCCACACTTCGGTCCCGACCCGCTCGCACACCAGCGGCCAGCAATACTGCGGCGTCGGGGGCATCACGGTATGGACGAGTTCGGTGGCGGCGGTCAGTTCCTCAAGGTTCGGAAGCACCCTGCCAACGTACCTCTACCATCGGGTTCCCCGCCGGAAGTGGGGACGCTCAGCACCTACGTTCGGGCCCAGAATCCCCACTTCCATCCCGGACCCGGTGAATGTTTAGGCTCGACCCATGAAGGTCGTCTACAGCCCCGCCCACTTCGGCCACGATCCCGAGTATGAGCTGGAGGCGTCCCGATTCGGCAAGCCGTGGGAGCACCCAGGCCGGGCCGAGAAGATCCGTCAGGCGCTGGAGGCCGACGGCCGCTTCGACTTCCAGGAGCCGACTTCGTGGGGCACGGCCCCGATCGAGGCGGTCCACGATCCCGACCTCGTCCGGTTCCTGTCGACCGCCTGGGCCGACTACCAGGCGGCGAACAAGCCGACCCGCGACATCGTGCCCGACGTGTTCTACCGCTCGCCGTTGCGCGACGGCATGCCCGCCGGGCGCGAGCCCGCGAACATCAACGCCAAGTTCGGCTGGTGGTGTTTCGAGACGACCACCCCGGTCACCGAGGGCACCTACGACGCGGCCCGCGGCGCCGTCGACACCGCGCTGACCTCCACGAAGTTGGTCGTCGATGGTGGCGAGCGGATCACCTACGGCCTGTGCCGTCCGCCCGGGCATCACGCGCCCCGGTCGTTGTATGGCGGGTACTGCTTCTTCAACAACGCGGCGGTCGCCGCCCACCATGTCGCCTCGACGACCGGAACGAAGGTCGTGGTGCTCGACGTCGACTATCACCACGGCAACGGCACCCAGCAGATCTTCTACGAACGCGACGACGTGATGTATGTCTCGCTCCACGGCGACCCCGAGCGGGCGTATCCCTACACCGTTGGCTACGCGGATGAGACCGGCTCGGGCCGCGGCCGCGGCAACAACCTGAACCTGCCGCTCGCCTACCGGGCCTCCGACGACGTGTTTCTCAGCGCCCTCGACCGAGCCTGCGAAGCGATCGAAGGGTTCGGCCCGTCGACGCTGATCGTCTCGCTCGGGCTCGACCCGTTCATCACCGACCCGATCTCGGACCTCGCGGTGACCACCGAAGGCTTCGAGGCCTGCGGGCGTCGCGTCGCCGGACTCAACCTGCCAACCGTCGTGCTCCAGGAAGGCGGTTACGACGTCAGCGCCCTCGGCGAAAACGCCCGCCGCTGGCTCGTCGGTGCGGCGGGCTGGTAGCGCCCAATCCGTGCGTGCCGCGAAAGTTCGGGATCCAACCGGCGCTACGCGTCGTCGTAGTCATATGGAACACAAGCGCACGGTCGCCTTCGGAGTCATCGCCGCGGTACTTGCCGCGTGCGGCAGCGGCACCCAACAGGCGGACGTTGCCGGGTCCGCACCGATCACGGACTCGGCGACCCCTTTCCAAGCCGTCGCCCCGGCAACGACCGCCACTCCTCCCACAACCACGGCGCAACCCGTTGGCCCACCGCTGAAGCTTCGCTTCGGGTCGGTGACCGAACGGAACATCGACCCCCAGGCCAACGGACAACACGCCACGGCAGCCGTCACCGGGATCAACCAGTTCGCTGTAGATCTGTTCGCATTGGCGGC
>JANNNL010000748.1:0-6465 GCA_031398525.1 Actinomycetes bacterium
CCGATCTGCTTGAGCACCATCTCGGCCGTGTTGTTGTCGCTGTTGGTCAGCATTTCGCCGACCACCTGGCTCATCGGCACCGATGCGACCCGTCCGATCTCCTCAAGCGGGTCCGGGAGCGGACCGGTCGTCGACTATCCGGCGATCTCGACGCCGCGCTCGCGCAACAGTTGGGCGAATTCGCGGGTCGCCGACAACGCCGGATCCTCGACGACCGCGATGACATCGGGAAGCTCGCGAGCATCGTTGAGGAGCAATCCTGACAGCGGTCCGGCCTCGGACCCCTGCACATCGACGCTCCACCCCGGCGCAAACTGCTCGGCATCGGAGTGCGATGCGTCACCGACAATCCCACCGGTGACGCGGCGAACCCGCGCCGCCACCTGATCGGCAAGGTCTTCCAGAGCGGTTGGATACTCCACGGTCGGGTACTTGCGGACGGGCACGTACCCGCGGTTGGCGAGCAGGGGGTCGCCGCCGCCGACCAAGAAGAGGTCGCCCTCGACGGTGTCGCCGACGACCTGGCCGTTCGCCCTGGTCACGAACGTGAAATCAGGTCCGAGCACCTCTAAGGCGACCGCTGCAGTGAGGATCTTCACGTTGCTGGCCGGCATGACCGGGACATCGGCGCCATCGGCAACGACTGGTCTGCCATCGAGCGAGGCGGCGAAGCACGACGCGTCCTCGGGAACCGAACGGACGTTGTCGGTCACCGACTTGACCGCGCCGCCGAACTGTCGATCGGTGGTGTCGTAAGCCAGGGTCGCCGGTTGACGTTGGAGTGAGAAGACTGGTCCGGCGAGTGGAACGGGCGTTGCGGCGGGGGCGTTGGTGGTGATCTTCCAATCACCGCGTTGCACGCGCTTATCCATCGCCACCCAGAGCCCTCCCAGCCCCAGCACGGGGGCGAGGCCGAGGGCAGTGAGTCCGACGATCTTCCCGGCGCTCAGGACAGGCCCCGGTGACGGCGGAACTCGGCGTAGCGCACCAGGTGACCAAGGGCGGTAACGGCCCGATTGGCCGAGGCGTAGCAGAGCCGTCCACTGGCCCGCACCGCGGCGGGGCCGGGGTTGTCGGTGTCGGCGATCGCCAGCTCCGTGGCCGTGAGAATCGGCTTGCCCGTCGCCCGCGAGATCTCGTCCGCCGCCTCGGCAAACCGGGCGTCTTGACGTTCGTGATAGGCGACGATGCGCTCCAGCCCGTGGTCGGGGTAGAAGCGGCCCTCGCGCATCAACCGGGCCTGATTCGATTGGATGCCGAGCCCGAGGTAGACGACGGCGTCGACGTCGGGGTGGTTGGCGATCATCTCCATCACTTCGGGAATCGTGTCACGTGTTTCGGCCCCGGCAAGGTCAACCGGGTTGTTGCGACTCCAGCGCGGCGGCAACTTGGTGTCGATCTCGGCCTTGAGATCGTCGGGCAGCGGCAGTAGTCGCAGCGTGCGGTCACGAGTGATCGCATCGGCGGTGACGACGCCCCAGCCGCCGGCCGTCGTCATCACCACGACGTTCGGCCCGTTGGGCAGGGGCTGTGTGGCAAAGGTCGCCGCAGCTTCGAACGCTTCCTCAACCGTGGCGGCTCGTGTAACTCCGGCCTGGCGGCAGGCACCGTCGAACACCTTGTCGTCGGCGGCGAGGGCCCCGGTGTGGCTGGCCGCGGCTCGCGCCCCGCCCTCGGTCGCCCCGCCCTTGATCACCACCAGCGGCTTGCGAGCCGCGACGGTGGCGAACCGGTCGAGCAACGTGCGGCCGTCAACGATGCCCTCGATGTAGGCCAGGCCGACCTTGGTGGCCTCGTCACGCGAGTACCAATCGAGGTAGTCGGCTACGCCCACCGCGGCCGCGTTGCCCGCGCTGACGGCCCGACTGATGCCAACTCCGGTCGCCCGCGCGTAGTTGAGGAAGCTCGACACGAAGTTGCCACTCTGGCTGGCGACGCCAATCGCCCCGGCCGGCGGATACGGAGCAACGATCTGAGCGCACAGGTTGACCGGCGTCGACACGACGCCCTGGCCGTTGGGTCCGGCAAGGATGATGCCGAGCTCATCGGCCAACGCAATCAGGTCGGCTTCCGCCTGACGTCCTTCGTCACCCGCTTCGCCGTAGCCGGCCGAGGTGATGAACGCCGCACGAATCCCCCGGGCTGCGCAGGCTCGCAACAAGGCTTGGTTCGCGGCGGCCGGAGTGCAGACGAATACCAGGTCAGCGGCATCTTTCGGGAGCTCGGCGATGTCGGCAACGGTCTGGATGCCGAGGACCGCCTCGCCCTGCAGGTTGGTCCCGAAGACTGCCCCCGCGTATCTCGATGCGAGCAGGTTGTGCAGCGAAACGAACCCGAACTTGCCGGGATGACTCGACGCGCCGGCGATCACCACGCCCTTGGGCTCGAACAGCGCACGGAACTGGACATCGGTCGGAGCACGGCGACCCGAGTTGGTCGACAACGCCGGGTCGCCAAGTTCGACCAGCGCGTCGACGGCAACGACCCGACCATCTCGCCCGACGATCAGCGGGTTGACATCGACGCTGACCACATCGGGGCGGGCAGCAGCGAGGGCCGACAATCCTTCGAGGACCTGGGCCACCATCGAGCGATCGACCGCCGCCTCGCCTCGGAAGGCGCCGAGCAGCTTCTGGGTAGCCAACTGATCGAGCATCTCCGCGGCGTCACCCGGGCAGAGTGGAATGGGACGGAAGACCACGTCGGCGATCGCCTCGGCGAGCACGCCGCCGATGCCGAGCATCACGTTCATGCCGAATTGCGGGTCGCGAACCAGACCGGCGATCAGCTCCCGGCTGCCCGAGATCATCGGGGCGATCAGCAGCGATACCTCGCCGTCGTCGGGGGTCGCCGCGGCGAGCAGGTCGGTAGCTGCGCCCCGTACGGCTTCGGCGTCACCCAATCGCAGCCGTACCAGGCCGCGTTCCGTCTTGTGGGCGATGGCATCGCCGCAGAGCTTGGCAACGACGGGAAATCCCAGTTCGGCCGCGGCAGCGACGGCATCGTCAGCCGATCGCGCCTCGCGTTCGGGGGCGAGGGGCACTCCGTAGCCCGCCAGCAGTTGCTTGGAGTCTGCTTCCGACAGGGTTCGTCCAGGGTTCGACACGATCATCCACCGTAGTCACCTCGCTCGGACGCGAGGGGGTGCAGCACGGAAACTGCCCAACGGCGAGGCCGACGCGGTCGCGGTCAGGCCGGGACGAGTGCGGCGCGCAAGAACGAGCGCACGTGTTCGAGTCGCTGGGTGAGCCGCTCGGGTGAGAGCGGGTCGTCGTCGAGCAGGCCCTGCAGAAATGGGGCGTCGCTGAAGTAGGTGAGCAACGCGCCGTAGCCGGTGAGGACCAGTTGCTCGGGATCGTGGCGACGGAAGGTTCCGAGATCCATCTCGCGGGCGAAGTACGCAACCGCGCGATCAAACAACGGCCGCACCACACCGGCGAGATCGATGCCGAGATGCGACCCGCCGTCGAGGGCTTCTCGACGCAGCAGTCGGACGTAGTCGGGGTTCTCCTCGAAGAAGCGGAACCCGACGTCGATGACCAGTTCGATCTTGGCCCAGCCCTGCGCCTCGTCGCTGGCCAAGACCTCAAGGCGGAAAATCCAATCCGACAGCAACCGTTCGAAAACCTCCCCGTACAGGACATCTTTCGAGGCGAAATGGTGAAGGAGCGATGGCCGGCGAATACCCACCCGTTCGGCGATCACGTTGAGCGACGTGCCGTCGTACCCGGCATCGGCGAAACACGACAGTGCCTCGGAAATGATCAGGTCGCGCGTGGACGGGGCGTCGTCGGAATCCTGTTGTGTCACTCGTCGTTCTCCCACCGTTGGAGCAGGTTAGCGCATGCCGACGTCGCGCCTACCTACTGGTCGGTAGGCTGCTACAGTCCGATTTTGTGATCACCAACCTGTTGATTGGGACTGGGATCGGGATCGGCATCTCGGTCTTCGCCAACCTCTGCGCAACCATCTATCTGCACCGGGCGCTGTCCCATCGAGCACTGACGCTGGCCGCCCCCGCCACGTTCGTGTTCCGAGTGATGATTTGGATCTCGACGGGCATCCGGCCTCGCCAATGGGTTGCGGTCCACCGCAAGCATCACGCGTTCACCGATATCGAAGGTGACCCGCACTCCCCCAAACTGCTCGGTTGGGTGCAGGTCCAGATGCGCAACGTCGCCCTATACCGCAAGGAGGCGAACAACCCCGAGACGCTCGCCCGCTACGCCAAAGACCTGCCGGCCGACAAATGGGACAAGGTGTTGTTCGACCGCGCCGTGGTCGGGCTGGGCATCGGGGTCGTTCTGCTGGTCGTCACCACCGGTTGGCAGGTCGGACTGGCGGCCGCGTTTGCCCACCTCAACATGTATCTGGCGACCAACGCCGCGGTCAACGCGATCGGCCACACGTTTGGTCGCCGCCCCCACGACAACAACGCCGGGAATCTGCAATGGCTGGCCTGGTTGACGGCCGGCGAAGGCCTGCACAACAACCACCATGCCGCGCCGACCTCGGCCCGGCTGTCACATCGCCGGTGGGAGTTCGACCCGGGCTGGTGGGTGATCAGCATCCTGCGTCGCCTCGGTCTGGCCAAGGTTCGCCTCAACCAGTTGGTCTTCGCCACCAAGAAGCGACCCTCCACAACGCCAGCATGACGGTCATTGCGGCGCGGGCCGCGATCGTCGATGGTCGATTGGTCGGTCCTACGGAGGTGATTGTCGATGCGGGGATCATTACCGAGGTTCGGTCGATTGTCGATCGCCCCACGCTCCTCGATGGCGTGCTTGCCCCCGGGTTCGTTGATCTACAGGTCAACGGGATTGACGATGTCGACGTGGCGAGCGCCGATGGCGCCGATTGGCCGCGACTCGATGAATTGTTGCTCGCTCAGGGCTCCACCACGTGGATGCCGACGCTGATCAGTGCTCCTCTCGGCTGGTACGCCGCCCCCCTCGCCCGCATTGGGTCGGCGATGACTCGGCCGGCTGCCGGACGGCCTACCATCGCCGGGGTCCACCTGGAAGGTCCGTTTCTCGGCGGTGCTCCGGGAGCTCATCCGGCGCGACTCATCGTGCCGATCGACATGGAGTGGATTGCGGCACTTCCCGACCACGTACGACTTGTCACCCTCGGTCCCGAGCAATCGATGGCGCCGGTGGCCGTCGACTTGTTGCACCGGCGAGGAGTCGTCGTTTCCCTCGGCCACTCGCTGGCGGATGAGGCCGAGACGCTCACCGCGGTCGATGCCGGGGCCACAATGGTCACGCACCTGTTCAATGGAATGGGGCCCTTGCATCACCGAGAGCCCGGTATCGCCGCCGTCGGCCTCACCGACCCCCGACTGACGGTGGGGTTGATTGCCGATGGCGTCCATGTGCACCCACGGATGATTCGACTGGCCTTCGCCGCGTGTGGCGCGGCACGCGTCGCCTTGGTCACCGACGCCGTCGCCTGGCGGGCCGGGTCGGCTGGGTCCGTCAGAATCGCGCTCGGCACCGACGGCGCGCCCCGACTCCCCAACGGCACCCTCGCCGGCAGTGCACTGACGATGGACGCAGCCATCCGGTTTGTCGTGTCGCATTGCGGCGTGTTGCTGGCTGACGCGATCACGGCAGCGTCAACGACGCCCGCCGCGCTGCTCGGACTTGAGGACCGCGGTCAGATTGTCCCAGGCCAGCGTGCCGATCTTGTCCACCTCGACCAGGGACTTCGAGTGGGGACCACGTGGGTGGCAGGCGAGCTCGCATATCAGCGCAGGGCCAGTAGCGACCTCGGATAGCGTGCGCGGCATGTCCGAAGCGTCCGCAATCGCCCACACCGACCGGCCCTCGACCGTGCGAACGCTCGTGACCGATCTGTACGAACTCGGCGTGGCCCACGGCGATCTGATCATCGTTCACTCGTCGCTTTCTCGGCTCGGTTGGGTCGTCGGTGGAGCCCAAGCGGTCGTCGAGGCATTGTTGGAAACGGTCGGCCCCGCTGGAACGATCGTGATGCCGTCGCAGTCATCGGCGATCAGCGACCCGGCCGAATGGGCAAATCCCCCGGTGCCCCAGGAATGGATGGCAACCATCCGCGACGAGATGCCGCTCTACGACCCAGCACTGAGCCCGACTCGCGGGATGGGCGCCGTCGTTGATTGCTTTCGGCATCACTCGTCGACGGTTCGCAGCGCTCACCCAACCGTTTCGTTCGTTGCGATCGGGCCGCTTGCCCATGAGATCACCCGCGATCACCAGCTGGCGCCGGGGCTCGGCGCCGGGTCACCGCTCGATCGGCTTTACGACCTCGATGCGAAGATCGTGCTCCTCGGTATCGATCACGCCACCAACACCTCGCTCCACCTGGCCGAGTACCGAGCGACGTGGCCCGGCAAGACGCAGACCTCGGTCGGGGTTCCGCTGGTCATCGATGGTCGGCGCCAATGGGTGACCTACGACGACCTCGAACTCGATGAAGGCGACT
>JANNNL010000757.1:0-18864 GCA_031398525.1 Actinomycetes bacterium
GAGGCGACGATCCAGCGGGTCATCCGCAGCCACCTCGACCGCGTCGAGAGCGTCGAAATTTCCGAGCCGAGGGACTCGCTGTGATTTCAATCGGCCTGTGGATGTGGGGCGGATCACCGACATGATCACCACCATGACCATCGATATCGACGCGCAGCTCCGCATGCTCACGGGTCAGGCCGATGCGACGTTCCGTGATGGGCAGCGTGAGGCGGTCGAGGCGTTGGCGATGCGGCGCGAGCGGGTCGTGTTGGTGCAGCGGACCGGGTGGGGAAAGAGCGCGGTCTACTTCCTGTCGACGCGGGTGCTGCGCGACGCGGGGCTCGGGCCGACGATCATTGTCTCGCCATTGCTGGCGTTGATGCGCAATCAACTCGAGGCCGCCCAGCGGCTTGGGTTGCGCGCCGAGGCGATCAACTCGACCAACCCCGACGACCACGACCGGCTGCGTGACCGGCTCGATCGCGACGAGATCGACCTGCTGCTCGTCGCCCCCGAACGTTTGGCCAACCAGAAGTTCGTGTCGGGCTGGCTGCCGATGTTGATGGAAAATCCGGGCCTGTTGGTGATCGACGAGGTCCACTGCATCTCCGACTGGGGTCACGATTTCCGACCCGACTACCGCCGGCTGCGCACCTTCGTCGATCGACTGCCGCCCGAGGTCCCGGTCCTCGGTTGCACGGCAACCGCGAACGACCGCGTCGTTGCCGACGTCAGCGCGCAACTGGGAGCGACGCTCGTCACTCAACGTGGGCCACTCGATCGACCGGGGTTGCATCTCGCCGTGCTCGACATTCCCTCCGCGGCGACGCGGCTGGCCTGGTTGGTGGAGCATTTACCCCAACTGCCGGGAACCGGGATCGTCTATTGCCTGACGATTGCCGACACCCGAGTCGTGAGCGACTTCCTCAACGAGTATGGCATCAACGTGCTGGCGTACTCGGGCGACGACTCCAACGAGTGGCGCATCGCCGCCGAAGATCGGCTGCTGCGCAACGAGGTGAAGGCGTTGATTGCCACCTCGGCGTTGGGCATGGGGTTCGACAAGCCCGACCTCGGTTTCGTCGTCCACTACCAGGCCCCGGGCACGCCGGTAGCGTATTACCAGCAGGTTGGCCGCGCCGGGCGAGCCCTCGACGAGTCGTTCGGCGTGTTGCTACGCGGCAAGGAAGACGCTGGCATTCAGAACTACTTCATCGACGCTGCCTTCCCCGAACAGCACGTGGTGGAGCGGGTGCTCGACTTCCTCGGCAACCAGCCCGACCCGCCGGGTATCCCGACGATCGAGACCGGCGTGAACCTGTCACGCGGCCGGCTCGGCCTGATGCTCAAGCAACTGGAAGTCGACGGTGCGGTGGCGCGATCGGACCGCGGTGGCTACTACCTGACGGCGAGACGGTGGACGTATCCGCACGAGCGATACGACCAGATCACCGGGCTCCGCCGCGCCGAACAAGCCCAGATGGACGAGTACGCGACGACCGATCAGTGTCGCATGCGAGTCATCCGGTCCCTGCTCGATGACCCGTCGAGCGACGACTGCGGCATCTGCGATCGCTGTCGCGGCGAGCGGCTCTCCACCACGGTCGACCCGGCGCTGGTGACGGCCGCTCGCAAGTTCCTGCGCACCCAGCCGGTGACGATCGAGCCGCGTACCCAATGGCCGAGCGGGTTGAGCGCGGTGCGCGGGCGGATCAGCGGGGCCGAGGTGATGGAGCCCGGCCGTGCCGTCTGTCGCCTCGGTGACGGCGAACTCGGGTCATTGCTGCGCGCCGATCTGGCCGCGGGGGCCTTCAGCGATGAGATGGTCGAGTACGCGGCGTTGACGCTCACCCGCTGGAATCCACTGCCCAAGCCGATGTGGATCACCTACGTGCCGTCCCGCCGGCCGGGCGACCCGGTGGGTGATTTCGCCCGGCGGTTGGCCGAGCAAACCGGGTTGCCGTGTCACGCGGTGGTCGAGGCGACGGGCGACAAGATGCCGCAAGCCGAGGCGCACAACAGCGCCCAACAGGTCCGCAACGTGCTCGGTGCGTTCGCCGTCGCGTCCGTGCCCGACACCCGACCGGTACTCCTCATCGACGACACGGTCAGTTCGCGCTGGACCCTGACCACCGTCGCTCGGCACCTGCGCCGGGCCGGGGTGGCCACCGTATTGCCCCTCGTGATCGGGAGCTGAACCCGACTGATGTTCAGCGGGTCCCGGTCACGATCATCGAGCTGAACTCGGCGTCGGCTGTGATATCGGCCTCATCGAACGTGACCGTCCGCCAGGCCTTCTCGCCGAAGAGCTCCGTCTGCGACCGGAATCGCGGGTCGTCGGGGTCGTCGGGCTGGCCGTAGGTCAGGAACGCTCCGGCCTGCGGTCCGACGGCGGTGAATTGCACGGCCATCAGGAAACTCGTGCCCTGGGTCACCGGGTAGCCGAGGGGCGTCGTCGCGAAGGCTCCGTCGTCGCTGAAGGTCGGGTTCAGCGCATCGGGGGCCGTCGAGGAGCCGCCCCGTGCGCAGCAACCGATGACGTTGGCCAGACCTTCGTCACCCCATCCGCCGCCCAACGCCGGGCCGCGCCCGGCGCGACCGTCGAACTGGAAATCACCCAGCGGAGCATCAACCGGGATACCAGCGGTGTTCAACAACTGCACAGCCTTGGCCAGGTTGGGGAGCCACGTAGACCGATCTGATGTTGGGGTGTTCGGCGTCGTTGCCGGGAGGGCCGGGTCGAAGGGCACCTCGTAGAGGCCGTTGCTCACTCCCGCCTGGGCATCGCGGTCGAAGCGGTTGAAAAACTCGCGCCAGACGATCGCGCCGACTGAATCGGTATCGAAACGGCCATCCCACCCGGTCAACGCCGCACATGCCGGAGCGATATCGACCGGTGTGCCGTCGACATCAATCGGACCCGACTTGCCGCAGTCGGCGACCAACGCCTCGACCAATACATCGGCGGTCAACGCCCGGTTCGACAGAATCGATTCCTGCGCTTCGACCAGCGAGAACTTGCCATCGGCCCCGCCCGCACCGTCCTCACCGAGCATCGCGGCGTTCATTCGGGTGCGGGCCGACTGCACCGTCCCCTCGGCACCGGTCATCGGCGGATACCCGGTCAGCAACTCATCGGGGTTCGCCAACCAGTGAGAGTCATTGGCGTTGAACACATAGTCGCGGCGCTCCAGTTTGGGCATCAACCTATACGGCAACAGCCCCGGCGCGGGGGCCTCGGGGTCGACCACCCATTCGTTGGCCGGGTCCGACCCGTCGAGCATCGTGGCCCCGTTGTCGTTGACCAACTTGGCCGTGCCTCCCGCGGCTACCGCGGACTGCCAGGCGGCGGTGGTCTCGTCGGAGAGGTACGGCGTGATCGCCGTGTCGGCGTACCAGGCTCGACCGTCGGACGACACGGCAATCGTGTTGACCCACGGGACTCCGGTGTAGGTCTCATGGGCGGTTTGGAACTCGTCCATACCGGTCGCCGCGTCCATCGCCAGGAACTGCTGCAAGGCCCGGGTCACGACGATGTTGCCGTCGCGCATCGTGTACGCCTTGTCGCCGCTCCACCCGAAGGGCAGATTGAGCATCGGGCCGTAGTGGCTGTTGTAGAGCGTGCGGGTCTCGGGCTTCGTTGTCCCATCGGCTTGCAACACCTCGACGGTATAGTCGGCCGCCGTCATCTCGCGTTCTTCGTCGCCGTACTTGTACGAAGTCGGCCTACCGGCAATGAGTTGCAGTTCGTAGAGCGTGAACCGCCGGCCGTCCGACACGGTGTGGGTCCAGGCGATGTCACGGTTGAAGCCGATTTGCACTCCGGGGAGTCCGCCGAGGGCGACGCCGTAGACATCGAGATCGCCGGGAATGGTGATGTGCAGTTCCCAGAGCCGCTGGTCGCCTTCCCACGGGAAATGCGGGTTGGCGACGAGAAGGCCGCCCCCCGAATCGGAGCGATCCTTGCCGATCGCCCACCCGTTACTGGCGAGCCGCGACGGGTCGACGACGAGCGAGGCGAGGCCCGCGGCCGACTCAGTGGTCGCCGGTTCTGACGCGTCGGTGGCCAGGGAGACGTCGGTGGGCGCGACAGGCGCGGGCGGGACCGCAGTAGCGATCGGCTCGATCAAAATGCCGGTACTGGCATACAGCAGCACGTCGCCGATGTAGGCGTAGAGGTCGGTGGTGGTGATCGGCTGCACCCACGGCTCGCCCTCGCACCAACCGTTCGGACCCTCATCGGTGAGTTCCTGATTGAACCCGGCGACGTAGCCCTTGATCATCGACTGGATGTCGTCGGGTTGATCGGCCCACCGAGCATCGGCGTCGGCATGCAGCCCGAGATGCCGGTAGGCGAAGTCGCTATCGACATACTCCTGGTTATCGCTCCCGGCGGGACCCGCGCCGAACCACTTCGAACGCTCGCCGCGTACCTTGATCACCTGGTCGATCAGCGTGCACGCCCGGTCTTGCGCGTAGGCGTAGCCCTGCCCGAACCCGGCATTGGCCAGGTCGTCGGCGACGATATGCGCCACGCCATGGGACGTCCGGCGGATTTCGGCGCGGTAGCCGGTCGGTTCGTCGACGATGGTTGTCGTCGCCTCGATCGCTGGGGGTTCAGTCGTAGAGGCAGCGGTCGTCGTCGGCGCGAGTGTGGTCGGCGACACTGCGGCGGTCGTGTCCGGGGTTGTCCCATCGCTGTTGCTGCAGGCCGCGACGAACGCCAACACCACAAGAAGTGAAGACCAACGCCGAATGGTGGGGTGCATAAGACTCCGATCGGGTGGTCAAGCCAAGAGCCTGACGACACGCAACGTTATGCTGCGTCACCGACCGTGATCGACACGTGCTACCGGTCCTGCTGGGCATTGGAAATGAATTCGTCGTACGGGTACGGCGCTCGAATTTCGCTGACGGCGGTCAGGCGATCCATCTCGGTGTCGGTCAACGACCAGCCGACTGCCGCGAGGTTCGCCTCGAGTTGTTCAAACGTCGACGCTCCGAAGATCGGCGCCGAAATGCCCGGTCGTTGGGCCACCCAACGAATCGCCACCTCGGCCGGGGTGCAGGCGTGATCGGCGGCAATGGCCCGGAGTTCGTCGACGATCGCCCACGTATGGTCGTTGTTGTAGGCATCCCACGTCTCGCTCCAGCCGTTCTTCGAGGCAGTGTCGACCCGGGAGCCGGCCGGCGGGCCGTCCATCCCGCGGTGGTAGCGGCCGCTCAGCCAACCACCACGCAACGGAGCCCACGGAATCACCCCGATGCCCTCGGCCTGACAGACGGGGATCAGTTCCCATTCCGTGGGACGGGCGAGCAGGTTGTACTGCGGTTGAAGGCTGACGAACGCTTCCACACCCATCTGTCGGCTGAGGTCTACGGAGCGTTGCAGTTGATAACCGGTGAAATTGCTCGCCCCGATGTAACGAACTTTTCCCTGCTTGACCAAACCATCGAGCGTGGTCAGGGTCTCTTCCAATGGCGTGCCCCGGTCCCAGCAGTGGACTTGGTACAGGTCGACATGGTCGGTACCGAGTCGGCGCAGGCTGCCATCGACCGAGGAAATCAGATGCTTGCGGCTCAACCCGACATCATTGACCCCCGAGCCGAATGGAAACCGGACCTTGGTCGCGATCACCCATTGATCGCGATTCTGGCCGCCAAGCCAGCGCCCAACGACCTCCTCCGACACGCCTTGGCCATACACGTCGGCCGTGTCGACAAAGTTGCCGCCAAGCTCGGCAAACCGGTCGAGCATGCGGTGACTGGTCGGTTCGTCGGCCTCGCGGCCGAAGGTCATCGCTCCGAGACACACCTCGCTGACTTTCAAGCCGGAGCGTCCGAGATATCGATAGTCCATGTCAGTTCCTGTCGTCGGTTGTGTGAGCAGTTGTCTGGTCGGATGTCCGATCGGATGCTTCGTTGGATTGAGGCGTGCCGGTCGCGCAATCGCAGGGCAACGCCGCCGACGGGTGGCCATCGACTGCCGTTCGGGTGGAGTAGATCTCGATCCGGCGCATCTCGCGGATCGGCAGAGCGGTCACTCGCAGGCAACGAAGAATCTCGACCCAGGCGACATCGGTGGCGCGATAGCGACGTTGCCCACCCCCGGTGCGGGCGATCGGATCGAGGAGGCCCTCGCGTTCGTAGTAGCGCAGGGTGTCAATGGTGGCCCCGCAGGCTGCGGCCATGTCGGCCGGCGCGAGGCCGTCAGCAAAATGCAGATCAGTCATGAGGATCAGTCAACAACCTGGAGTGCACTCCAGGTCAAGGAGAAGTTTGGACATCGGTAGGGTGACACGCGCCACCCAACCTTGGAGAACCGATGCCGACCACGATCCCGACCACCATGCGCCAACTCCGTTCCCTGGTCACCGCAGACGGCACGTTGCAGTTGTCGCTGGCCGACGTGGAGATGCCGACGCCGCGCCCGCACGAGGTGGTGGTGCGCGTCGAGGCCGCGCCGATCAACCCGTCCGACTTGGGATTGCTGCTCGGTGGGGCTGACTTGTCCACAGCCGTTGCCTCGGGCTCAGCCGATCACCCCGTCGTCACCGCGACGATTCAGCCCCAG
Source organism: Actinomycetes bacterium (assembly GCA_031398525.1). Classification (GTDB taxonomy): domain Bacteria; phylum Actinomycetota; class Acidimicrobiia; order Acidimicrobiales; family Ilumatobacteraceae; genus JANMJD01. Next base: position 6,557 of record JANNNL010000757.1, read on the forward strand.
ATGCTGCGAGGACTCGGGGGCCGGCTCGGCGAATCGATGCCGGTCGGCAACGAGGGCGCGGGTGTGGTCGTGGCGGCCGGCTCATCCGACGAGGCCCAGGCGCTGATCGGCCGCACCGTCTCGATCGTCGGTGGCGCGACCTATGCCGAGTACCGCTGCCTGGCCGCAGGAGCGTGCCTTGCCCTTCCCGACGGCACCGACCCGGCCGACGGCGCGTCGTGGTTCGTCAACCCGATGACGGCACTCGGCATGGTCGAGACGATGCGGATGGAAGGCCACACCGCGCTCGTCCACACCGCGGCGGCGTCGAATCTGGGGCAGATGCTCAACCGGATCTGCATCGACGAGGGCGTGGCATTGGTCAACATTGTCCGCAAGCCCGAGCAGGCCGCGTTGTTGCGTGGCACCGGGGCGGTCCACGTGGTCGACTCCTCATTATCGACGTTCATGGACGACTTGATCGCCGCGCTGATCGCGACTGGGGCGACGTTGGCGTTCGACGCGATCGGCGGGGGGCGGCTCGCTGGCCAGATCCTGACCGCGATGGAGGCGGCGGCCAATGCGACCGCCACCGAGTACTCCCGCTACGGGTCGACGGTCCACAAGCAGGTGTACATCTACGGCGGGCTCGATCGCGGCCCGACAGAACTCAACCGGGCGTTCGGTATGGCGTGGGGTATTGGTGGTTGGTTGCTGACTCCGTTCCTGCAGAAGCTCGGGGCCGAGGGCATCGCCCGCTTGCGCCAACGCGTCGTCGACGAGCTGACCACGACCTTCGCCAGCCACTACACCGACCAGGTCTCGCTCGCCGGTGCGCTCGACCTCACCGCGATCCAGACGTATGCCCTGCAGGCAACCGGGCAAAAGTTCCTGATCCGCCCGGCGATGGCCTGAGACCAAACCGTCCCCCCGCGCCGCGATTCGGGGAGTGCCGTAGCGCTCAGCACGCCACCGCACGCCAGATTGGCGTCTGGTGGCGGAGCTGGCGGAGCGAGCGAAATCGCGGATGACTCGGGAACTGAACTCCGCCGCCGGACGTCCAATCTGCAGATGCGCCGCGCGCGTATGTAAAGAGGGACGAGGATATGGGCATGGCCATTCGAGGAATCCAGCCAACAGGTCGACGGCAACTGGGAATCGGCGTCGCCGTCGTGGCCGCGTTGATCGCCGGCGCGTGCTCGTCGAAGGCCGACACCACCTCGCCAACATCTACGAACCCCAAGGGAGCTGGCACCACCGTGTCAGGTGACAACACTTCGGGCGACACGCCCACCCCCACGCCGCCGAGTGCGGGGGCCGCCGGGCCGCTCGGATTCCGCCTCAGCCAAGGCACGTCGCAAACCGCCGCGGCCACCCCGACGCCGGTCGTCGACGGAACGCCCTTCGACCAGGCCCGCATTGACGAGATCTTCAGCCGACTCCCCGAGTGGGTCACCGACGACACCACCCTGATCAAGCCGTTCAACTGGCCCGTCGAGACCCTGCCACCACCCCGCGTCGGCCAGACCGTCGACGTGCCATTTCCCCAGGTCGCCGATGGTGGCGCACCGCCCGAAGTACCCGCCGGGCCGCTCGAGGTTGTGCGCCGCCAACCCGACGGTGACGTACCGATCGCCCCGTTCGTCAGTATCACGTTCAACCAGCCGATGGTTGCCCTGACCACCCTCGAACAGCTCGAGCAGGCCAGCGTGCCGGCCACGATCAGTCCCGCCGTCGCTGGCCGTTGGCAGTGGATCGGCACCCAGACGCTGCGCTTCGATGCGACCAACGCCCTGGTCGATCACCTAGCGATGGCCACCGAGTTCACCGTCACCGTGCCCCAGGGAACGAAGTCGGCGAACGGCGGCGAACTGGCCGCCGATGTCTCGTGGTCGTTCGCCACTCCGGCTCCGAAGGTGCTGTCCTTCCAACCCTCCGACAACTCCAGCCTGACGCTGGAGCCGGTGTTCGTCGCCATCTTCGACCAGCGGGTCGACCCCGCTGCGGTGTTGGCGACCATCGCGTTGAAGGCGGACGACGCCAAGCCCACCGTCCGACTGGCGACCCAGGCCGAGATCGAAACCGATGAGTCCGCCAGCCAAATTGTCAGCTCGGCCACCGAGGGCCGCTGGGTCGCCTTCCGAGCCACCGACCCGCTTCCGGCCGACACGTCGATCGTCGTCGAGATCGGCCCGGGCACCCCGTCGGCCGAAGGTCCACTGACGACCACCGACGCAGCTACCTATTCGAATCGCACGTTCGCCGCGCTCTCTGTGCTGGGCGTCGAATGCGGCTACGGCCCGAACTGCCCGCCCTCGACCGACTTCAACATCAACTTCAACAACCCGCTCGATACCGAGACATTCGACCCGGCGACGGTCACGGTCGAGCCCGCGCTCAACGCCGCAATCGGCGTCTACGGGTCGACGATCAACGTTCGCGGCAACACCACGGCGAACACCACCTACACCGTCACGATCCCGACGACCGTGCGCGATATCCACGGTCAGAGCCTCGCCGAGGCGAAGACGGTCACCGTGGAGATCGGCGAGGCCCAGCCGATGGTGGTGACGACTCAACCGTTGGTCACCCTCGACCCGCTAGCGACGACGGCCGATTTCGCCGTGTCATCGGCTGGTCACAAGGAGCTGAAAGTCCGTGTCTACCAGGTGAAACCCGCCGACTGGTCGAGCTTCACCGACTATATGAATCAGCTCAACGGCGACCCCTCGGTCACCCCGAAGGCCCCGACGTGGCCGTCGCTGGTCGATACGACGGTCAAGGTCGAGGGCGACGTCAACGCCGTCACCCCGACCAACATCGACCTGTCGAAGTACCTCACCAACCGCCGCGGTCACCTGGTTGTGATCGTGGAGTCAACCGAGAAGTACGACATCAATAACGAGTTGTACTGGCAGAACCGGCCGGCGATCTCGTGGGTGCAGGGCACGTCGATCGGACTTGACGCGATCACCGATAACGACGAGATGGTCATCTGGGCCACCGACCTCGCCACCGGTTCAGCCCTCGACGGCGTCACCATCGACGTCGGACCCGGCGAATCGGTGTCGACCGATGCCGACGGCTTGGCCCGGGCCACCACCGCCTCGGCGCGAACGTTGACTGCGACGAACGGCGATGATGTCGCGATCCTGCCGCCCGGCTACTACGGCGAACAATGGCAGTCGTATCCACTGCAGGACGAGGCCCGTTGGTTCGTGTTCGACGACCGTCAGATCTACCGGCCGGGCGAGACGATCAGCGTCAAGGGCTGGGTCCGCAAGCTGGCGATGACCGACAACGCTCAACTCCGGCTGTTCGACAAGGCGACCGGCGTCAATTGGACGCTGTTCGATGGTCAGGGCAACGAACTTGCTTCGGGCACCGCGTCAATCAGCGCCGTCGGCGGATTCGATCTGACGGCCGACATCAAGCCCGAAGCCAACCTCGGGTACGCCTACCTCAACCTCAAGCTCGCCGGCGAGACCGGGTTGCCGTACACCGAGTTCCAGCACGGCCTGCAGATTCAGGAGTTCCGCCGGCCCGAGTTCGAGGTGACCGCCCGAGCCGAGAGCCCCGGGCCGTACCTCGACACCAAGCCGGCGACCGTCGCAGTTGACGCCAACTACTTCGCCGGCGGACCGTTGCCCGCGGCTCCCGTTGACTGGCAGGTCACCACCTCGCCGACCACGTACTCGCCTCCCGGTTGGGACGGCTTCACCTTCGGCATCTGGCAGCCGTGGTGGTACGGCGACTATGAGTTCGGTGTTGGATACGGCGGCAGCCCGGCTATCGACTACGGCCGTGAGGGCTTCCCAGGTTTCCCAGGGGACGGCAGCAATACCAAGACCTTCTCAGGAACGACCGATGGCGACGGCCATCACTTCCTGCAGATCGACTTCGAAGCTCCCGAGGGTGGGCTGCCCGACCTGCCGACCACCGTCTCGGCTCAGGCCTCCGTCACCGACGTGAACCGCCAGGCCTCGGCGTCGACCACCAACCTGTTGGTCCACCCGGGCGAGTTCTACGTCGGGCTCTCCAGCGACCGCACTTTCGTCCGCAAGGGCGACCCGCTGACGATCAACACCATCGTCACCAACATCGACGGTGCGGCGATCGGCGGCCGCGCGCTGAAGGTCACCGCCAGCCGGATGACCTCGGTGTTCGCCAACGGTGAGTGGACCGAGCAGGCCGTCAGCACCGAGGACTGCGAAGTCACGAGCAATGAAGAGGCCGTGACCTGCACGTTTACGACCATCGAGGGGGGAACGTACAAGGTCACCTCGACCGTCACCGACGACCAGGGCGGCAAGAGCCGCAGCGAGTTGACCGTCTGGGTGAGCGGGGCCGATGCTCAACCGAACCGCAGCGTCGACCAGCAGAGCCTGACGATCATCCCGGGCAAGGCGTCGTACCAGCCGGGCGAAACCGCCGAGTTGTTGATCTCGGCCCCGTTCAGCCCGGGTGAGGGACTGGCCACGATCACCCACGCCGGCATCCGCTCCGCGCAGCGGTTCGCGGTCGTCGAGGGGTCGGCCGTGGTCGAGATCCCGATCACCGAGGCCGACATCCCCAATCTCGACGTCTCGATCGAGGTCGTCGGCGTGACGCCCAGGGTCGGTGACGACGGCATCCCGCTACCCAACGCCCCGGCCCGCCCGGCCTACGCGGCGGGCAACTTCACCGTCTCGGTCCCGCCCGACAGCCGCACGTTGGCGGTCACCGCCACCCCGGCCGCCGCCAGCGTCGAACCGGGCGCGGCAACGTCGATCGATGTCACCGTCGCCGACGCGGCCGGCCAACCCGTCAGTGGTGCCGAGTTCTCGTTGATCGTCGTCGACGAGGCCGTGTTGGCCCTGAGCGGCTACACCCTCGGCGACCCACTCGCAACGTTCTACGGCCAGATTCCGTCGTACGTGAACCCCGTCTACGGCCGCCAATCGATCATCCTCGCCAACCCGGCCACCCTCGGCCAGGACAGTCGCGACCGGGCTACGGCGGCGTCAGCGGAGCCCGCCGCCACCGCTGATGCGGGCGCTGCTCCTGCGGCGCAGGCTGCACCAGCGGAAGCTGTGAACGAGCGACTGGCATCGGTCGCCTTCGACGCGGCGAGCGCCAAGACCGTTGGTGGACTTGCCGCCGAGCCCGGCGTGCCGATCGACGTGCGCACGAACTTCGACGCGTTGGCCGTGTTCAAGCCGTTGGTGACCACCGACGCCGCGGGCAAGGCAACGATCGAGTTGACGTTGCCCGACAACCTGACCCGCTACCGGGTGATGGTCGTCGCCGTCGATGGAGCCGAGCAGTTCGGTTCGACCGAGGCCAACCTCACCGCTCGACTGCCGTTGATGGTCCGCCCGTCGGCCCCGCGCTTCGCCAACTTCGGCGACACGTTCGAGTTGCCGGTCGTTGTGCAGAACCAGACCGACCAGGCGATCGATGTCGACCTGGCCCTGCAGACCGCCAACCTGCGCATCGACGGCGCTGCTGGTACTCGGGTGTCGGTTCCGGCCAACGACCGGGTCGAGGTCCGCTTCCCGGTCGCCGCCGACCAGGCCGGCACCGCCCGCTTCCGGGTCGCCGGGGTCAGCGGCGCGATGGCCGACGCGACGACGGTCGAACTCCCCGTCTATACCCCGGCCACCGCCGAGGCGTTCGCCACCTACGGCGTGATCGACGACGGCGCGGCGATCCAACCGCTCGTCGCCCCGACCGGGGTGATACCGCAATTCGGCGGACTCGACATCACCACCTCGTCGACATCGCTGCAGGCCCTCACCGACGCCGTGATCTATATCTCGCAGTACCCGTACAACTCGTCGGACGGATACGCCTCGCGGATCATGGCGATCGCCGCCCTGCGCGAGGTGCTCGACGCGTTCGACGCTCCCGGCCTGCCGTCGGCCGCGGTGATTGAGGCCACGGTCGCCCGCGATATCGCCGGTTTGGCGGCGCTGCAAAACGACGACGGTGGGTTTTCCTACTGGGAACGTGGTCGCCCATCGGAGCCGTACAACACGACCCAAGCCGCTCACGCGATGGTCGTCGCCCGCAACAACGGCTATGCCGTCCCCGATCAGACGCTCGGGATGGCGCTTGCCTATATCTCGGACATCGAGTCCCACTTCCCGGCGAACATCGGCCAGCACGGCCGCGACACCCTGAGCGCCTACGCGTTGAACGTGCGGGCGCTCGCCGGCGACCGGGATACCGCCAAGGCTGCGGGCATGTGGGCAGACCGGGGTGAGGATCTGACCCTCGATGCCATCGCATGGATCTGGCCGGTGCTCGATGACCCGACCGCCGACGCGGCGATCGAGCGGGTGTTTGCCAACCGCGCCGTCGAGACGGCAGGCGCGGCGAACTTCGCCACCGACTACGGCGACGACGCCTCGTTGATCCTCCATTCCGACCGCCGGACCGACGGGATCGTGCTCGACGCGCTGATCGTCGAGCGCCCCGACAGCGACCTGATTCCCAAGGTCGTGACCGGTTTGCTCGGTGGTCGCACGGCCGGGCGGTGGGACAACATCCAGGAGAACTCGTTCATCCTGCTCGCCCTCAAGCGGTACTTCGACACCTACGAGACCCAGGATCCGGCGTTCGTCGCCCGGGTGTGGCTCGGCGATCGATACGCCGGCGACCACACCTTCGAGGGGCGTTCCACCGATCGGGTGCGGATGAGCATCCCGACATCGGAGCTGGTCACCGCCGGAAACACGAACATCGCCATCGCCAAGGAAGGCATCGGGCGGTTGTACTACCGACTCGGCCTGCGCTACTCCCCGGCTTCGTTGACCCTCGACCCGCTCGACCGCGGCTTCGTCGTCGAGCGCACGTACGAAGCGGTCGACGACCCCACCGACGTCACCCAGGATGCCGACGGCACGTGGCGCATCAAGGCCGGGGCCAAGGTGCGGGTGCGCCTGACGATGATCGCCGAAAGCCAACGGACGCATGTCGCCCTGATCGACCCGTTGCCCGCCGGATTCGAAACGCTCAACCCGGCGCTGGCCACCACCCCGAACGTCCCCAAGGATCCGGCGCTGACGCAGCCGACCGGCGGTGACTGGTGGTGGTACGGCACATGGTTCGACCACCAGAACCTGAAGGACGACCGCACCGAGGCGTTCGCCGCGTGGTTGCCCGGCGGGACCTACGACTACTCCTACGTCGCCCGGGCCACCACCCCCGGCACCTTCGTCACCCCACCGACTCGCGCCGAAGAGATCTACGCCCCCGAGACCTTCGGGCGTGGCTCCACGGCCAAGGTGATCGTCGAGGCGTAACCCTGGCACCACTCACCTCCCTGCAATGCGTGAGGTTGGGAGGGCGTTGTGCCCACCCAGGCTCACGCATTCGTGGGGGAAGTGGCGGCCGCGTAGGTTGGGGCCATGCGAGTCGCTGGAGTGATCGAGTTTGGTGGGCCCGAGGCGTTCAAGGTCGTGGAGATCCCGACCCCCGAGGCCGGGCCCGGCAAGGTGCGGATTCGGGTCCACGCCGCGGCGGTCAACCCGACCGACACGTACACCCGCAACGGAGCGCGGGCCGCTCAGTTGAAGGAGTTCGACCCGCCCTACGTGCCCGGCATGGACGTCGCCGGGGTCCTCGACCAGATCGGCGATGGCGTCACGACCAACCTCAAAGTCGGCGACGATGTGATGGCGATCGTGGTCCCGAAGGGGTCGCACGGCGGCTACTCCGAGTACGTCGTGGTCCCCGCCGAGTCCGTGGTCGCGGCGCCTGATGGAGCGTCATACGCCGAGGCCGCCACCCTGCCGATGAACACACTGACCGCCCGCCTCGCCCTCGACTTGCTGGCGATGCAGCCCGGCCAGACGCTGCTCGTCACCGGCGCGGCAGGTGCATTCGGCGGTTACACGGTCGAACTCGCCAAGGCCGACGGGCTGCGCGTCATCGCCGACGCGTCCGAAGCCGATCACGAACTCGTGCGCTCGTTGGGTGCCGACGTGGTGTTGCCACGTGGCGACGACCTCGCCACCCGGGTCCGCAAGCTGATCCCCGAAGGCGTGGACGCGGTCGCCGACGGGGCGTTGCTGAACGAGTTGATTCTCCCCGCGGTGCGCGATGGCGGAGGCTTGGCAGCCGTGCGCGGCTTCCCCGGGGAGACTGAGCGCGGCATCACCATCCACCCGGTGATGGTCCCGCAATACGCCCGTGAACAGGCCAAACTCGATCGGATCCGGGAGCTTGTCAACGAGGGTCGCATGCAGATGCGAGTCGCCAAGGTGCTCCCCGCCACCGAGGCCGGTGAGGCCCATCGCATCCTCGCCGCCGGTGGCACGCGGGGTCGGTTGATCCTCGAATTCTGATTTCTCAGGCGGACGCGAGACCCCCGAAGCGCTCCGGTTGGCGTGACGGGCGTCGCAGCGTTCACGATGGTGGGGTGTTCGAGCATTACCACGCCGCCCGCCAGCAACTTCTCAGCCCTGGCTCCCCGTTCGAGGTCCACACCATCGAGGTGCGCGGGGTGCCGATCAAGGCGTTCAAGGCCGCCCCCGCAACGTTGCGCGACGTCTGGCTGACCACCGCACCCCACGCCGACAAGGACTACATCGTCTACGAGGACGAGCGGTTCACCTATGGCGACGTCCAAGCGCAAGTGCGGTCGTTGGCCCACGTGCTTCATCACACCCACGGCGTCGGCCCGGGCGACCGGGTGGCGGTAGCGATGCGTAACTATCCCGAGTGGGTTGTGGCCTACTGGGCAACGGTGTCGATCGGGGCGGCGATCGTCGGGATGAACGCCTGGTGGACCCCCATCGAGATGGAGTACGGCCTCACCGACTCACGGCCCAAGGTGTTGATCGTCGACGACGAGCGCTTGGAACGGGCCGTCGGGGTACTCGACGCGGTCCGCGCCGGCGGGGCGATGCATGTCATCGCGGTCCGCTCGACCCGCGATCTGCCTGATGACGCCTCTCGCTGGTCCGACGTGATCGCGACAGAAGCCGACGAACTGCCGGCGGTTGAGATCGACCCCGACGACGATGCCTGCATCTTCTACACCTCGGGCACCACCGGGTTCCCCAAGGGTGCGCAGCTGACCCATCGCGGTTCGGTGACCAACATCTTGAACATTGCGTTCATGAACACCGCCGCCCCGATGGCCGAGGCCGCGGCGATCGCCGCGTCGGGCGAAACACCTCCGGCCGCCGCGACCCCGCCGGCCCAGATGACGTTCATGGCCCCGACGCCGCTGTTCCACGTGACGGCGTGCAACTGCATCCTCCACCCCGCCACGCTGATCGGCGGACGGATCGTGTTGACCTACAAGTGGGACGCGGCGCGGGCGTTGGAATTGATCGAGCGCGAGCGGGTCAACAGCTTCTCGGGCGTGCCGACGATGAGCCGCGAGCTGCTGATGCACCCCGATTGGGCGACTCGCGACACCTCGTCGCTGATGGGCATGGGTGGCGGCGGTGCCGCGTTGCAGCCCGACCTGGTCGACAAGATCGCCGGAGCGATCAACGGAAAGGCCCCGCTCACCGGCTACGGCCTCACCGAAACCCACGGCATCCTCACCGCCAACTCGGCGCGTAACTTCCTCGCCAAGCCCGACTCCTGCGGGCCGTTGGTGCCGACCGTCGAGGCGAAGCTGATCGACGAAGCCGGCAACGACATCCCGCCATCACCGACGGCCGTCGGCGTGCTCTGTGCCCGCGGCGCGGTGATCATCAAGGGCTACCTCAACCGCACGGAGGAAACCGCCGATGCGATCCGCGACGGCTGGTTCAACACCGGTGACATCGCCCGCATCGACGACGACGGCTTCGTCTACATCGTCGACCGGGCCAAGGACATGGTGCTGCGCGGCGGCGAGAACGTCTACTGCTCCGAGGTCGAAGCGGTCATCTACCAACACGCCGACGTCGCCGAGGCTGCGGTGTTCGGCGTGCCCGACGAGCGCCTCGGTGAAGATGTCGCCGTCGCCATCTTCCTCGCCCCCGACGCCACCCTCGACGCCGCGGGCCTGCGGTCGTTCCTGGCCGAGCGAATCGCCAAGCACAAGATCCCCGCCCAGGTCTGGTTCATCGAGGAGCCCCTCCCCCGCAACGCCAGCGGCAAGTTCCTCAAACGAGAACTCCGCGACCGCCTGACGGCGAGCTGAGCGACGCCCGGCACGTGACCACCGCGGCACACCTCGAACGTCTCGCCCGTGACGGCTACACCATCGTGCGCGATGTCTTCAACGCGGCCGCGGCGTCAACGCTTCGAGACGAGGTCGACCGGCTGGAGGCCGACCTGGGAATTGCGCCGGCGACCAACGACTTCGAGGGGACGTCCACCACGCGGATCTACAACCTGCTCACCCATGGCCCGATGTTCGAGGCGATCGCCGTCGATCCGGTGGTGCTGCCGATCATCGACGGCGTGCTCGACGCAGGCTGTTTGGTCAGCTCATTGTCGTCGATCACGATCGGCTCCGGCGAGACCGCCCAGCCAATCCATGCCGATGACCAGGTAATGCCGGTGGCCAAGCCGCACCCGGCCATCGTCTGCAACAGCATGTGGGCGCTCACCGACTTCACCGAGGCCAACGGGGCAACGCGGCTGGTTCCCAGGTCACACCTCGCCCCCGCATCCCCGAACTACGGGCAGCACTACGACTCGATTCCCGCCGAGATGCCCGCGGGCAGCGTGCTCATCTGGCACGGTTCTTTGTGGCACGGCGGCGGGGCGAACACCACGTCGGAACGCCGCTACGGCATCGCGATGAACTACTGCGCCGGGTGGATTCGCCAGCAGGAAAACCAACAGCTCGGCATCCCGCTCGACGTGATCGCCGGCTTCACTCCCCGGCTGCAGGAACTCTGCGGCTTCGGCATCTACCGCGGTCTGATCGGCCACGTCGACAAGCAATCCCCCGCCCAACGCCTGCTCAACGCACCCCGACACCGCGGCATGCTCTGGGACGGCACGTAATCGGGTTGTGGTGTTGTGGTGGGGGGTGATTGTGCGATAGCTGTACTCAGATGAGTACGCACGAGCCGACGACCGCTGAACCGCGACCCGAACCAGGGGCGGAACAGCAGGCGGGCGGGCGGATCGGTGGTGATTTCATCCGTGAACGGGTGCGGGCCGACAACGCGTCGGGCAAGTTCGCCGGGCGGGTCCAGACCCGGTTCCCACCCGAGCCGAACGGCTACCTGCACATCGGTCACGCCAAGGCGATCGCCGTCGATTTCGGTATCGCCGAGGAGTTCGGCGGGACGTGTCGCCTGCGGTTCGACGACACCAACCCGGTCACCGAGGACGTCGCGTTCACCGAGGGGATCATCGACGACATCGCCTGGCTCGGCTTCGCCCCGACCGGCGACCCCGTGTACGCGTCGGACTACTTCGAGCAGCTCTATGTCTGGGCCGAATACCTGATCGAGCGCGGCCTGGCGTTTGTCGACGACGAAGATGGCGAGACGATCTCGCTGAAACGAGGCGGCTTCGGTAAGCCCGGCGTCGAGAGCGCCCACCGCAACCGCACCATCGAAGAGAACCTCGACCTGTTCCGCCGCATGCGCTCGGGCGAGTTCGCCGACGGTTCGTGCGTGCTGCGCGCCCGCATCGACATGCAACACGACAACATGCAGATGCGCGACCCGGTGATGTACCGCATCCGCCACGCCCACCACTACCGCACCGGCGACACGTGGTGCATCTACCCAACCTATGACTGGGCGCACGGGCAGTCCGATGCGATCGAGGGCGTCACCCACTCGATCTGCACACTCGAATTCGACTCCCACCGCCCGCTGTACGACTGGTACCTTGCCCAGCTGCCGCTGCCCGGCGACACCCCCGAGCAGACCGAGTTCGCCCGGTTGAACCTGACCTACACCGTGATGTCGAAGCGCAAGCTCGCCACCCTGGTGAACGACGGCCACGTCGACGGGTGGGACGATCCGCGGATGCCGACCCTGCGCGGCCTGCGCCGACGGGGGTATCCGGCCTCGGCGATCCGGGCGTTCTGCGCCCATATTGGCATCGCCAAGACCAACGGCGTGTGCGAGATCGAACTCTTGGAGTCCTTCGTCCGCACCGAGTTGAACGCCGTCGCCGAGCGGCGCATGGCCGTGCTGCGCCCGGTCAAGGTGGTGTTGACCAACTGGCCTGCGGGTCACGTTGAGATGCGCGAGGCGGTCAACAACCCCGAAGATCCGGTCGCCGGGACCCGTCAGATCCCGTTCAGCGGGGAACTGTGGATCGAGCGCGAAGACTTCATGGAGGAGCCCCCGCCGAAGTACTACCGCCTGACCGCCGGGCGCGAGGTGCGGCTGCGGTATGGCTATCTGATCACCTGCACCGACGTC
>JANNNL010000010.1:0-3750 GCA_031398525.1 Actinomycetes bacterium
GACAAGCGCTCGACGCGCGTCGCTGGTGCTCTGTGGGTGATCGCTTTGCCGCTCGCGTCGTACCGATGGCCCCGCATGATTTTTGGACTCGCCCTCGTCGCTGGTGGCGTCGCGATCGCGTGGCGGTATTGGCACACGATCGACGAGCGACTCGACGATCAATATCTGGAGCGCGAACGCGTCAACGAACAGCGCTCCGTTGCCGTCGCAGAACGCGAACAAATCGAGTGGCTCTACACGCTGCTCGTCAACTCGCGAGTCGCCCGACCAGATGCAGTGCAAGTAGCGCGGCTGGCCGACGGAACGCTCGACTGGAAACGAGTCGACGACATCGAGCGGCGCGGCAGCGAACGTCGTGCGGAATGGCGACACCGAGAGGAAGAAGTGATCGCCGTCCAGTGCGTCCCGCCAGGGATGACAGTGAGCGAACTCAAGGCCCACCAGCAGACGATGCACGACGCGCTCGCCAACGACTGCCGCGGCGTCGTCGTACACCCAGACGACTTCGCTCGGGGCGGCCGAGCGATCATCTACATCCGATGGTCGCTCGCCGAGTGGACCGCTGGCACATCGCCTGACCACGTGGTGTGGAGCGAATCGTTGTTCCGGTGGCTTACCGAGGCAGAGGCCGAGGCCGTCGCTGAACGTTGGGCACAGACCGTCGCCGTCGCGTCGACCGTCGCTCCTGTCCGGGCCGCTGCGACCGTTGTGTCACCGGCACATTCCCGGCGCGGAACCGTGACGGTCCGGCGCGCCGTCGACCGGTCACCCGTCAAGTCACCGGTCGAGTCACCCGTCGAGTCACGTCCACCGTCACCCCAGCCGTCACGTGACGGTCACATGACCGTCACGGCGGTAGCGAATCCCCTGCTCTATGTAGTTGCACCCCCCGCAGGAGAGGAGAGCGGGGCCCACGACGACGACGTCGATCTCGACGCCGCAACGCCGGACGAAACAGGCCCGTCAACACGCCCGGCGGACTGCCCTCCAGACACGCTCACCGGGGCGCTCGCAGCGTCGCTATGGACGCTGCTCTCGACTGACGAATGGCACGGTCCAGCTTGGCTCGCCGGCCGGTCCGGCATGGCCCACGGAAGCACCAAAAACAAGCTCGCCCAGTGGGTCGCTGGCGGCTGGGTTGTCCGCCACGACGGCCGCTACCGCAAGTCACCTCGAATGACCGGTGACGTAGTGGCTACGATCACCAAGCATGAGCGATCGGCGTGACCCAGTGACCAGAAAAGACCTCCTCGACGAAGCCGTCGACTGCCCCGAAATCGCCCGGCGATCCGGGTACAGCTTGATCTACATCAAGCAGAACATCACCAAGCGAGCGGAGTTCCCCGCCCCTCTCGACCGGGAGATCAACAGCGGCCGGTGGTGGCGCTGGTCGGACGTGTCCGCAGCCCTCGACGTGCTCCTCCCCGGCTGGCAGGACCGAGCGCAGTGACGCGATACGCCGAGTCGACGAGCGTCCCAGCGGACCGGTCGCGTAACGAAATCGAGCGAACCCTGCAGCGCTACGGAGCCGAGTCGTTCGCGTACGGTTGGGAAGGCCAGCAAGCCGTGATCATGTTCGCCGCCCACGGTCGGCGGATCAGGTTCGTACTCCCGCTCCCCGACCGGTCCGACGAAGAATTCACGATGACCCCGACAGGCCGGGAACGCACCGAGAAGGCCGCATCGGGGGTATGGGAGCAGGCGTGCCGGCAGTCGTGGCGAGCGTTGGCTCTCGTCGTCAAAGCCAAACTAGAAGCCGTCGAGGCGCGCATCACCACGTTCGAAAACGAGTTTCTTGCCCACACGGTTTTGCCGTCCGGCCAGACCGTCGGCGACTGGGTTGCACCTTCCATCGACAACGCCTACCTGACGGGCAAGATGCCTCCCATGTTGACGCTGGGAGCCTGACAAGAACGGTGGAACCGCTGAAGCACCCAGGTCCCCCGCTGAGAGACTCAGACGGTCCGGGACAAGCCTGGACAAACGCCCCGCCCGGTTTGCACCCTGCTGGGAGAGCCGACCAGGGAAAACGTGTCCTGTGGAGACCTCGAATCAGGGGCAGGTCACGTTCGGGACGTGGAGGCCGGGAGTTCAAATCTCCCCACCCCGACCAATTCGAAAGCCCTGGTCAGCATCAATTCTGACCAGGGCTTTCGTCGTTGTGGCCCGCGGACGAGGATCGCAACGCACTGGACGGGCCAACGCCGCAAGTGTGTTCGATTTCGGTCGCCTGACGACGGTCTGAAAACACGTCCGATAGCCGAGCCTGTCGGATTTGCCGAGGTGCAGTCGCCAAGGTGCAGTCGCCAAGGTGCAGTCGCCGCGGGGCGATGAGATGGAGCGCGGTACCATCGGCGCACCGAGGAATGATGGAGTCTCATGAACGTGAACATGCCTGATGAGCTGGTCGGATTCGATCCATTGGGCGAGGCGTTCCAGCAGAATCCCTACCCCTTCTTCGAGGTAATGCGGGCTGCGGCCCCGGTGTGGGTCGACCCGGCGACCGGACTCGGGTTTGTGACCCGACACGATCTGGTGGCGCGGATGTTGCGTGATACCGAGACATTTTCATCGGCGATCGGGGCCACGCCGAACGAGCCGCCCCCTGCAGAGGTGGCCGAGCAGGTCGCGGCGATCAAGGCTCAGGGTTGGGTGCGGCCGCCGACGATGTTGACCGTCGATCCGCCCGACCACACCCGCTACCGGGCGACCGTCGCCCGCTCGTTCAACGCCCGGGTGATAGGGGCATTGCGGCCCGAGATCACCGCGATCGTCGACGACGAACTCGACGGCGTCCTCGGCCAGGGCGTCGTCGACGTCAACGCCCTCTTCTCGGTCGGCGTTCCAGTGCGGGTGATCGTGCGTGCGCTGAACCTCGACCCCGGCCGCGAGGCCGACATTAAACAATGGTCCGATGCCACCACGGCCGGCATTGGTTCGCGGTTGAGCAACGAGCGAGCGATCGCCTCGGCAACTGGCACCCTCGAGATGCAGCGCTACGAGCACGCCGAACTGGTCGATCGGCAACGGTGTCCCCGCGAGAACGACCTACTCACCCAACTGGTCGGCGCCGAGTTTCCGCTTGCCGACGACAACGGCACCCGGCCACTGACAATGGAGGAGCTGATGGGCATCTTCCAACAGTTACTCGGGGCTGGCAACGAGACGACGACCAAACTGTTCAGTCAGATGATCCTCAACCTGGCCGACAACCACGACGAATGGTGGAAGCTGAAGGCCGACCCGTCGCGAGCCGCGCTGATCGTCGAGGAGGCGCTGCGCTTGGCCGCCCCGACTCAGGGAATGTTCCGGGTCGTGACCCGCGATGTCGACATCGAAGGAATTCACCTGGCTGCCGGCGACCGGGTGGTGCTGTCGTTCGCCGCCGCCAACCGCGACCCGAAGGTGTTCACCGACCCGCACGCGTTCAACCCCGACCGGCCGAATGTGCGTGACCATCTGGCCTTCGGACTCGGCACCCACTTCTGCATCGGAGCACCGTTGTCGCGCCTAGAAAGCGTCATCGCCCTCGAACGACTTGCGGCCCGGTGCGCCGACTTTCGTCTCAGCCCCGACAACACCTACGAGTTCCTGCCGAGCTACATGCTGCGCGGCTTGCGTCGTCTTCTCGTCGAGTTCGAGATCGATACTCGTCCGCAGCGTGCACCGGCAGGCGCTACCCGACTGTGAACGACGCCGAGTTCGACCCACTCAACCCGGTTTTCACGTGGGTGACCGTAAGGGTGATGG
>JANNNL010000158.1:0-3401 GCA_031398525.1 Actinomycetes bacterium
CGCGAGGCCCAAGCGTGGGGCGCATACTGTCGGTCGTTGGTGGACGGAGGTGGGCAGTCGGTGTTGAGTTCTGAGGATGCGGTCGCGCTCTACTCGTCGACGATCGAGATGCCCGTCGAGCTTGTCGGTCCACTGAGCGGAGGTGAAACCGGAGCAACCGAGATTCGCCTCCACACCGGACAGCGGCAAGTTCTCAAGTGGGAGTTGGACGAGCGGAACAAGACCGCCCGGCGTACCGGTGTCGTTCTGGCCGATCGGTTGCGCACTGAGGCGCGATGGCCCGTCCCGATTCAGCATTTCTGCGAGGCCGATGGGGTGCTGTTCGTGTCACAGGAGTTCATGCGCGGTAACGAAGTGACCGAACTGACACACCCGTTCGTTGACGACTTCCTCAATATCCACGAGACACGCATGGGCTTGGCAGACGGGGGCGATCCACTCGCTTGGGGCCGCGCCCAAATCGAGATCCTCACTACTGGCGGACGCGGATACTGCCTCCACGAGCCGCTTCATGATCACGACGGCCGAACTCGACGTGTGGCACTGCGAATCGAGGAGATCGGACGCTCCCTCGAACCGCAACAGCTTCAGGGCACTGACATCGTTCACGCAGACATGCATCCCGGCAACATGCTCCAAACTGGCGGTCGCCTCTCGGCCGTCGTGGATCTCGACTACGCGAGGGCGGGTGACGCCAGCTTCGATCTGGTCTTTCTGGCTGTGTCGAGCCTTTCGACCCCGAGCGAAGCAGGCATACGTCGCCGTCTCTTCGAAGCCGTCCGAACCAGCGTCGATGAACCGAGACGCCTCGCCTACGTGGGAAATCTGCTCCTGCGGTTGCTCGACTGGCCAATCCGCAAGGGCCGAACCGACGAGATCGAGTTCTGGCTCCGACAAGCAGACCGACTCCTCGAGCCGACCTGACGTGAGGTCGTGCTTGGGCAGCGAAGTAGCCGGGTCAGGCACCGACCCGCATGCGGTTCGCACGATAACGCCCGCCCGAAACCACCCGTCGACGATGTGCGGCATCACTCGGTATTGGCCCAACCGTGGCGCGAGATAATCCCGGCACCACCGCCGAATCACGGTCGGCAATGATCGGGACGTGAAGCTGCTCTTACTGCACCCGTTGCCTCTGGACGGATTGATCTTCTCCAACGACGTGAGGTCGCTCGTCGATGACTGCGTCGCTCCGACGCTATATCGCGAAGGTGCTGACCTCGCTGCGTGGGCCCTCGCAGCGCTCGACGCCGTCGGTGACGGCCCGGTTGTAGTAGTGGGGAACTCGATCGGCGGATCGTGTGCAATCGAAGTTGCGATGCTCGCGCCAACGAAGGTCAAGGCACTCGTCCTGTGCGGAACCAAAGCCGGTCACCGTCCCGAACCCGACCTGCGCTGAGGCTCTCGATGTCCTCGAATGTCAGGGCATCGAGATGGCCTGGGAGCAGTACTGGCGTCCGCTCTTCGGACCCGACGTTGAGGCGGCTGTCTTGGAGCACGCGTGGCGAACCGCACAGAAAATCGGAGCACCAGACATCGCTGAGGGTGTGCGCGCATTCCATGGCCGCGCTGAACGCGAGGACTTCCTCCTGAGATGGAACGGGCCGGTGGTGCTCGTCAGCGGCGAGCACGACCGGCCCGAGCGGAGCCGGCGTTTCGCCCAGCGGCTTCTGCACGGGTCGTTCCACCGGATCGATGGTGTTGGCCACTACGTGCCGCTGGAAGCCCCCGAGGATCTGACGACGATCACTGCCGACGTCTTGGCGTCCGCGACGTGATCGCTATCGCCCGACGCCCATTTCGCGCGCTCAGTAACCCGATGCCCGGCGCGATCACACTGGCGAGGTGTTCGTTCTTGGTGTCGGGTGCGGCCCAAGCGCAACACGGCAAGTATTGCCGGCCCGAACAAAGCCGAGCACCCACATAGTCCCTGGCTGGCTTCGGCGCCCTTGCCCTCCGCTGGGCTGGAGCACGCCGAGCCGCAAGACCGCGGACGTCGGTGCGAGCCCGGTTCCGGACAATGCGACACTCTCGTCGTGGAGTTTCCTCAGCTGCGTGCCGAGCACCCGACCTTGACCGCCACCGCGGTCCGCATGCTCGGCATGTTGCGGGACTGGTCGGCGCAGATCCAGTCGGCACCGGGCGCCAGCGTGTGGATGCATCACATCGATTTCACCGAGCGCACCGAGGCGCTGGAGCGACATTTGCGTAGCTCGCTGCTCGTCGCCGACTCCGGTTCGTACTTCTCGGCGTTGGCGCTGACAAGAACTGGACTCGAACATCACCTGCTCGATCGACTAATACTGCTCGCCGATCGCTACGAGGAGACCATCCGTCCGCCAGATGTCGCCCAGATCGACCAATGGGAAACCGAATTCGCCACCCGTACCGAAAAGTGGACTCGCGACATCGCATCGATCGAGCGCACCAGGGACCGGCGTGCCCTCAGAGTCGTGCGCAACGGCCACAACGTGGCTACCGACGGTGGGATCGTCGAGGAGCAGATCTCACCGTACTGGGCGGCGCTCGAGCACTACGACGCGTTCCTGGGTCACCCGGACCTGCAGGCGGCGATCGCCCGGCCGTTCAGCTCGGTCGAGGACCTGGAGAGCTGGGCTCGACGCAACCAGGCGGTCTACGGGTCGTTCCTGAAGTGGAATTCGATGCTGTGGAACCTGCAGTTGAGCAGCCTGGTGACAGCTGCTGATCTGGTCGAGCTCCAGCTGCACTACGTGTTCCTAAGCGCGTTCGCCCACAGCACCACCAGCCGGCGCGCCGGCGACGCTTTAGCTCGTCCCGGTGGCCCACCGGTCGGCCATGTGCTTGGGGAACTCGTGCTGCTCTACGGGATCGTCATTGCGGTCGCCGAGGCTCACGCGTGGAGTACCTACATCGAACGGCGACCGCAGCTCCTCGCTCCGCTCGATCAGTCGCTCCACCAGCAGCTAATCGAGGTCAGCAGGATCGTCGACTACTTCTGGTTTCTCGGCGGATCACCCCAGCCGTTCGACTTCTACGAGGAAGCCAACCGCCGCGCACATCCTTTGCTCCTGAAGGGAGAACGGCCGGCGTTCACTCCAGCGACGATCCCGGCTGCTGAGGTGGGTTACTACTCGAACCCGGTGGATCGACTGAGCCGCATGCACATCGGAGAGAACGAAATGACCACTCGGTTCGGATTCTCACCGGCGTGGTCGTCGCTGCATTGGTGACGACTCCCCATCGATCCTGATCGCACGGTATCAACGCTGATAATCCACAACGCGGACCGCCACCCAGCGCAACAATCAGGCTCTCCTGCTGTTTCCGTGGGTCTCATGCGGGGATCGGTCGTCCGGGTAGGGGTGGGCAGTAGCCGCCTCGGTCGAGGTAGCAGAGAGCGATGAGCTTGTCGGTCGACT